>CAKVGW010000022.1 GCA_934747325.1 uncultured Candidatus Melainabacteria bacterium
TCAAGAGAACGGCTACCAGACTTGGGGAGGAGGTATGAAAAACCGTTTGGTTTTCCATACCAAATTAATCGTCCAAATTTTTCAAAACTTTAGACAATTACTTAAAAACTCATCTGTTTGTATGAGAATCATTACTTGCCAAACGATAGATATGTTTTTAATTTTTTTAATCCTACACCAATATAAGTTGTAGCAACCATTGTGATTACAAAATACAAATAAGTGTTTTGCGTCGGATTATAAATCCAATAAATATTGTGCAAATTTCTTTCTGCAAAAGGAATTCCGTTTATTTTGAAGATAACTGCCGTCAAAATAAACATTACAGCCAAATGGTTTGCCATAATATGATAAGTGTTTTCACCTATTAGTTTTATAAACCTGATGTTTTTAATATATTCATAAGTTACGTTGATAAACCACATTGAGAACCAAATACCTGTGATGCTTGTTAAAACAGGTACAATTATTTGATTATCAAATCTTGCCCAAACAAGAACATAACTCAAGCCAATTCCGTGTTCAGGCGTAAAATCCCTATTAAAATGCCACAAAATGGCTTGCAGACAAATTATGGCTCCAAGAATTTTGGGTGTGAAAATATTATATTTGCCTTCGATTTTTGTTGTATAAAAATGTCCGAGATAAACAAAAAACAGTGAGAAAATAGTTCTTATAATTACAAGCAGAAGCGGTGTAACTTCAGGGACAATTTTTGTCAAAGGAATTGCCAAAAAACCTAAAAAAGTATAAAACGCAAATTTAATTGGTTCTTTTTTTTCTCTAAGTAATCTTTGACAATACAAAAATATAATCATCGTAATAAATAATTGCGGCACAAACCACATAGGACAAGATAAATCAAATTGGTGACCGTTTAGAAACGGAGTTATAAAAAAGTTTTTAAGGCTTAATTCCATTCCCCAGAATTTACCCGTAAGTTTTTCTATACCGATTGTCACAACCGCATAAAAAGCAGAATATAAGAAATATAAAACCAAAAGGCTTTTTACTCTTCTTTTGACGTATTCAAAAACATTATCCAAATATTTATCTTTAAATAGCATGCCGGAAATAAAAAAGAACAAGGCAAGTTGAAAAGAATATGGTGGAAACATATCAAAAAACCTAAATTCCAAATGACCTGATACAACTAAAATTATTGCTAACGCTTTCAATAAATTGATTTTGTCTGAAAATATTTTGTCCATAAGTTGATTGTAACATGGTAATTTAGATGTTCAATAGAAATTGGTGCAAAAAATTACACCCTACCCTTTCTAAATTGAAAATGGATAATGAACAATTGAAAATTATTTAAAACAATTTTCCATTTTCCACTTTCAATTTTCCATTGAAATAAGTAGAATGCAATTTTGCATCAATAAAATAGTTTACCCAATTAACCTTCTAATTCATCTTTTTGCTTATTCAAAAGGTCTTGAAGCTTATTCATGATTTCTTCGCTTTTTTCTTGAGCGTCTGTAATCAAGTTATCAGCTTTTCTTTGGATGTCTTTTACTGTTTCGTCTGTTTTTTTAGCCATATCAGAAGCCATGTCACCAAGCATTTCTCTTGTTTCAGCACCTGATTTTGGAGCTAATAAAATACCTGCTACAGCACCAATAGCTGCGCCAACAGCGAAACCTGCTAAAAATTTTTGTACTGACATAATTATTTTCTCCTTCTTTTGTAGTTTAATTTGTCTTAAGATTTTTTATATTGCCAAGTCGGTTTATTTCTTTTTACTAAATATTTTAAACGCAGAACATAAACCGCCAAAGAAACCTTTTGATACAGTTCCAGTAATACTTGTAAGTTTGCTCAAAAGGTTAAGCGGTGAATTTTTGATAGCGTCCTTAATTTTATTAACACTTTCATCTGCTTTAATAATAATTCCGCTTACAATTTCCACTGACTTATTAATATTTTGTAATGTTGGAACAAGTTCAGTTTTAATAACCGTCGCTGTTTCATCAACATTTTTTGTAAGTTTAGATAAGTCAAACAAAACTTTGATAAGCATTCCGCCAACAAGAATTACAATAACACCTGTAGCGTATGCCAAGAATGTTAGACTTTGATATAGATGTGTTGTTTCCATGTAAGTTCCTTCTCCCTAATGGGTCTTCACCTCACCCTAACTCTCTCCTTACAGGAGAGGGCTAGGGTGAGGTGTCTGCTTTTGCCCCCTAAATATCATATTCAGACAAATCTTCAAGTTCTTTTGCTTTTCTCATTTTCTTTGATTTAAGCATGTTGCCGAATTTTTTGTACTGTTTTTCTAATTTGTATTTCAATAAATCAATTGATTCCATTGCTTGTTTTTTAGCTTCATTTACAGCAGGTGAGTGTTTTTCAGCTAAATCGCAAACTGTTTCTTTTACTTTAGCTCTCATTTCAGAACCCGGACGCGGTGCATAAAGAACGCCGGCAACAATACCGCCGATTACACCTGCGATTAAACCCATTCCGAAACCAAATGATGATTTATCTTTGCTCATTTTATTACCTCTTTCTTATAATCTATGCGCTTATTATAACATATTTTGAAGAAGGGTTAAACCCTTCCAAGCAAATTTTGCCAATTTTGATTTTTTAAATCGTTTTATAACCTTAATATTTATAGCCCAAAATAGAATGGAAGACATTAGACTCTCGAGCTGTTTTCTTACAAGCATATTTCTAACTTCACGAAACTTTTCAACCCAAAACGGTGTAAGTTCTCTTACCTGCTCAGAAATTCCATGTACAAGCTCCATAATTTCTTGGATTTTAGGCTTCGCTTCAACTAAAAGTTTATTTGTTCTATTGATATAAATATCAAATTTAATTAAGTTGAATAGAATTGCAAAAACTATTATAATTTCTGCTACAAAAACTATTGCTGTAAAAAATATAAAAATCATACTTATCCTATCGTATTTGTATTATTATATGATTATATTTTATAATAACGAAATTTAAAATACACTCGGAGGATTATTTCTTGTTCTATTTATCACTTTTGTTTGCGCGCATGGCATATATTGCATTACATACAACAGGACTTTCTGCAGGAACTTCAATTATCGGTAAGTTTGTTTTAAAACTTGACCCGAATTTTCTCAAAGAGTGTAACAAATACATAGATACAAAAATTAATGTTACCGGAACAAATGGTAAGACTACAACCGCAGGTTTAATTACGCACCTTATTAAAGGTTCAAACAAAAGTGTAATAAACAATGCAATGGGTGCAAACATGCTTACAGGGGTAGTTAATGCGCTTTCTGTTTCTTTAAATCCTTTCAAAAAGACTGATTTTTCTGTAATTGAATCTGACGAAGCGTATTTATCAAAAATCTATGACAAATTTGATGCGGATTATTTGCTTGTAACAAATTTGTTCCGCGACCAACTTGACCGTTACGGTGAATTGGAAACTACAAAACGACTTATTCAAGACGGTATCAATAAGAAACCGAATTTAAAGCTTGTGTTAAATGCTGATGACCCGCTTGTTGCCAGTTTTGAAGGCGAAAATAAAATTTTTTACGGAGTTGAGAATGTTTATTACGCGGATGAAAGTTTAAAAGCAAATACTTCAACCGAAGAAGCGTTCAATTGTCCTTGTGGTAAACCTTTAATGTATTCAAAGAAATTCTACGCTCAACAGGGACATTATTTTTGTACTTGCGGTTACAAAAGACCTGAGCCTAAATATAAAGCTGAAATTTCTTTGTATAAAGACTATTCAATAATTAAAGTAAATGATGAAAACTTTGAAGTTCCGCTTGTCGGTTTATTTAATGCTTACAATGCGCTTGGTGCAATTGCTTTATGCAAAGAATTGGGTATTAAAAATATTATTGACACCTTACCAACATTCAAGGTTGCATTCGGAAGAAGTGAAGTTAAGTATTTAAATGGTAAGCACACGCTTATACAACTTATCAAAAACCCGATTGGTGCTAATGAAGTTTTGAAAACGGTTGATAAAGACTCAAATATTTTGATTATAATTAATGATAATTATGCAGACGGACGTGATGTCTCTTGGCTTTGGGATGCAGAATTTGAGTTTCTTAAGAATGCAAAACATGAAATTGTTGTTTCAGGAATAAGAGCGAATGACATGGCGTTAAGACTTAAATATGCAGGCGTTGAAAAGATTAAAATTATCAATGATATAGCGCAGGCGGTTGAATATGTGGGGAAAAATGCAGTTAATAACATTACAATAATGCCTACATACACCGCACTGCTTCAAATTAATAAAATAAAAAAATTAAAAAAGAAATTATAAGTTGATTTAGTGTACCAAATTGTTATAATTGAATTATGGACGGATTCAGTATTGGAAAAATTTTAGCAGGTTTAAGAAACCCCGAAATATATCTTAAAAAGCTTAAACAACAAGGTGATATCGGTACAAATACAGGTTTTAATAATTCCCTGACACAGCCTAAGCCTAATGTTTCTCAAACGGTTTCTTCAACAATCGGTTTAATGCAACAATTACAAATGAATCAAATTGCGAGCATGGACAGGTCTATTTATATTAAAAATCTGCTGGGATTACCACAAACTTTAGGTGAGATTTTGCTTGCTGTGCAAGATAAAAATCGTCCGATAAATACAATTAATACTAATACTCTGCTTTTAAACGATTTGAATGAAGACCTTTTAAAAAATCAGAAAATGATTTCTCAACTGTTTGATGACACATCAGAAATTTCACTAAATGCAACTTCGCAAAACATTCAAACTCAAATTGCATCAAGCCAAAAAGATGCAGTAATGTTATTTTTTAGTGGAATGATTCAGATGCCGGCAATTTCTGAGATGATTTTGAAAAACAGCAAACAAGCGGTTGCAAATCTTATTATTGCAATGGCTTCGGCCTCAAAAGGTGGAATGTCCAACGAACAAATTACGGAAACATTGAGCATAATAAACTCTTGTGTTTCAATGGCAAGTTCTGATAATCCGACTCAAACTTTAAAAAGTTTAATGCTTTTATATTTGCCTTGGTTACCACTAAATGAGGGCGTAGGTTTTGATTTGGAAGTTGAAACCCCTGATGGCGAAAATGAATCAAATGATTCTAAACTAACGGTGTTTATTCAAACCAGAAATTATGGCAATGTTAAGGGTGTATTTACACTCACAACATCAAATTCAGTTGATATATATATTCTTTGTTCTGAAGATTTTCCAAAGAAGACTCTTCAAAAAAGTTTGATGGAAGAAAGCTCTGCGCACGCAATGAATACAACAATTGATGTTGAAGCTGTTGAACCTATTAAAAAAGAAACTTTTGAAAAGCCTGAAGCAAAAGTTAATCTTTCCGCAACTAATGAAATGAATCCTTATTTACTCTTAATGGCGCATGCATTTATTAGAAATACTATTTTTATTGATTCAAACGGAATTGCAGAAGCTGCGTAATAAGATTTTAACTTTTATGTGGAATTCTTTTTGACAACTGCACAGATAGCATCAATGCTTTTTCTGCGAAAATTAACGGTAACTTATTAACATTGCCATTAATAGACACCATAGCTCTATTGTATGCTAATCTTTCGCTAACTCCGGCTATAACCAAATTTTCTACAGTTTTTGCAAATCTATCATAAACTTGATCTACCGTTAAAGATTTTACAAGAGCTTCTGTCATAACCGGAACGATTCCCCAGTTAATTCGTCCTCCTCCCGCAAGAAAATCATTAATCTTTTCAGCAATGATATTCAAATTGTTCGGATTATTATACGCATCAAAAGATATTATATCAGCGCCTGCTTCAATAGGAATTTGCCAATCACATTTTTCAAAACATTGGATGCCAACAAGTCCATGGCATTCTTTTATTTTTTGAATAACTTTAGCAAACATATTTACAATTACATCTTTTGTAATTTCTTCATTTGCGCGCTTTACTTCACCAATTCTATGCAACAAAGGTTCTTCCAAAATAATTATCGGTGTTGTATCAGGAGATACTGCTTTGATTTCACTTATTAACCAAAGTGCTTTTGCTGAAAGCGCTTGAATAATAAACTTTCTGAACATTTTGTCTGCAAGAATTTGCGTACCTGATTTGTGATTTAAAGTTTGTGACATACTAAACGGACCTAGTAGATTTACTACCGTTTCAGTAGGTTTAATACGTTCCAATATCTGCAAATACTTATGTAAAAAACTTGTTTCAACTTTAAATAATTCAAGCTTATCTGCTGTCGGTTCATTATAAATCGAATCCAAATATAAACTAATTTGTTTAAATTTCTCAATATTGCTTGTTAAAAAATATTTCTTTTCTTTTAACCCAACACAAGGCATGTGACTCAATGTCGCATTAACAATATTATCTTGAGCTGAAACATTTGGTAACATCGCAAGATAAGGAGAATTTTCAAACAGTTTTAATATCATTTTTGTAGCTAAAGAATTGTCTTCATAAGGAAGGCTTCCAGTCGGTAAACATTTTAATAAAAATTTTGAATTTGCCATTTATAAAACTCTCTTTATTAAAAAACGTGCCAATAAGCTTTATTGGCACGTTTTTATAACATTTATTTAAACTATGCTTCAGCTTCTTCTGTTTCTTCAACAGATTCTTTAACAACTTCTGAAGCTGTTACTACAACTTTTAATTCAGTTCTAACTTTTGAAGTTAATTTGATTAACATTGTAAATTCACCAATTCTATTGATTGGAGCATTCAATGAAACAGTTTTTCTATCTACTTCAATGCCGGCTTTTTCTTTTAATTCTTCGCACAATTTCTTAGTTGTAATTGTACCGAACAATTTACCGCTTTCACCAGCTTTTGCTGATAATTCGATAGAACCTAGTTTTTCAATTTGTTCAGCTTTAGCCAAAGCTTCTTGGTGTAATTTTTCTTGTTTAGCTTGAAGTCTTGCTAAATTTTGTTCTCTGTTTTTCAAAGCACCTTCTGTAGCTACTTCTGCATAGTTTTTAGGAATTAGGAAGTTTCTAGCATAACCGTCTTTAACGTTTACTAAATCGCCAGCTTCACCAATGTTTTGAACTTCTTTTTTCAATATTACTTGCATATCTTTTTCTCCTTTAATAATTATTGGGCTAGTATAAACCTATACTACCTGAAAAAAGATTAAATGTCGAGTCCCCATGAGTTTTGAACTTAAAATAAGTTCACAGAACAAATTTTTACACAAGTTTAAATTTGTTTTATAATCTTTTTATGGATATTTTTGTAATTGAAATAGTTGATGCAGATAATGTACATAAAGAATTATTGAAAGAGTTTCAGAAAAAAGATATTTCTAACCTTAAGAAATGGAATGAACACTGTCTTTCTTACTTAATGGTTGACAGGATTCTTAGAGATTTTTATCAGATTGAAAATCGAAAAATAATTTTTAATGGTAATAAACCTTTTCTTAAAACAAGAGAAAAATTTTTTAGTATAAGTCATAGCAATGATTTTATTGCTCTGGCGTTTTCTGATTATGATTGCGGAATTGATATAGAAGAAATCAAACTTAGAGAATTTGAAAGTATCGCAAAACGCATGGGATTTAAATGTAAAACATTAGAAGATTTTTATAATGAGTGGACAAAATATGAAGCTGAGTATAAACTTGGAAAGCCGGCACAAAAAATCAAAAAATTCCGATTTGAAAACTATGTAATAACTGCTTCCAGCGTAAATATTCAAGAAGAGTTTGAAATTTATATTCAAAGCGGAGAAGTTTTTCCTAACTAAAATGATTGATATTAAAGAATTTGAGATAAAGTTTGTTTAACTTCTGCCGATAGGAATATTAATAATACTCAACCAAAAGCGAGGTATTCATGGCAAGAATTATCAACTCTGGCGAACGCCGAATTATCAAAATGTCCGTAGATGATATTATCTCAGTGGTACAAGATTACCAAAGAATCGTACCACGTTCATCAACAGCTGAAGAAGTAAGAAATTATTTAAGCGATACCGTTGTATACATTCCGGAGGATATTTAGTAATATTCGGAAGTTGACATATCGTTAAGGGCGTTTTTAGCTTCTTCAAAAGAAGGATCTTGCTCAAGAATTTCTATATAGAGTTCTTTTGCCTTATCTTTATTATTATTTTCATAAAGCAAAGCCAAGTTGTATTTAACCTCGATTAAATCGGGGTTATACAACAAAGCTTGTTTAAAAGCTTCTTCTGCTTTCTTAATGTCATGCTGCGAAGCATACATTAAACCAACCCGATACAAACCTGTCGGATTTTTATCATCAAAATTCAATAAATCGGTCAATGCCTTTTTCTCTTCAAAGAAATTGCCCAACTGATGATGTGCTTCTGCTAACAACAGTAGATACTTTGCTTTAAATTGATTTTGTTTATCATATTCTAATGCTTTATTGATTGATTCAATGCACTCTGTATATTCTTTTTTAGTAAAATGATTTTTTGCAACATTAAAATATATTTCTGAATTCAAAGCATTATATTGAGCTGCATTTTTTAATAACTCAAATGATTCGTCAAACTTTTTCTGTTCTGACATATCAATAGCCCAAGCAATGTATAATTCACATAGCAATAAATTTACTGTCTTAGCTTCTCTTGGAGTTGCTTTATCCAAAAGCAAAGTATATTTTTCCAATGCTTTTTGATAATTTTTCACTTGCAAATAAGCATCTGCCAATTCTAAAGTTACATCAAAACCATTTTGTGACATCATGGCCAAATCTTCTAATATAACAATGCCATCTGTAATTTTGTTAAGCTTAATATTAAAACTTGCAATATCATTCCTAACTTTAAATTTGTCTGACCCTTGAATATCTAATAATTTTTCAGAATATTCTATTGCTTTTTCATATTCTTCAGTTTCAACACTTAATGTTACTAATGTTTCGTATATCCAAAGAAGAGTTTTTGCATCTGTTACAAACGTTAACATAAATAACAATGTTTCTTTTGCTACCGGATAATTTTTTATTTTAATATATAGTTCTGCAAGTTTTCTATTTGTAACAACATCATTCGGATAAATTCCCAAACGTGTTTTGTAAGCTTCAAAAGCTGCCGGATAATCATGAACTTCTTCATTTAATTCAGCTAATATTGATTGAACATCAGCAATATCTTCATCCAGTTCCATCAAATCTGACAATACTTCGTAAGCTCCAATTGCTGAAAACAGTTGATCAGCTTCTCTATACAACTCGGCTAACGTTTTAACTACTTCTTTATCATTTTTTTTATTGTCAAAAAGAAACTCATATTCTTTAATTGCTTTTTGAAGCATTTGTTTTTTTACATAGCAATCAGCCAAAACCTGCCTTGTTTCTATGCTATTAGGTCTTTTTTTTAATATAATTGAACATTGTTTAATTGCTTGATTATATTTTCTGTCTTCATAATAAGCTTTAGCTAAGTAAATTCTTACTTCAATATGCCCCGGAACTCTATCTAAATATTTTGTTGCTAAAAGTTGTACAAGAGCATACTCTTTTTTGTCATAAAGTACTTCTACCTGTTCTAAAATATTTTTGGTTGAGAGCTGAAGGTCATCCCCTTTTTGAGAACCAACACCTTGAAATAAAATTATTGAATACAAAATATAAATTGCTGCAACCGCAACAACAAACGCAACTACGATTATAATTATATTTGTATCTGCCATTTTACTCTCTTCTTTAAGACTATAATATCATTATACATGATAGTTAAGAAAAGTAAAAGTTTTTGTTTACTTTTACTCATTTTTTATTAATATAATATAAGTATGAAGAAAGCTTTTTTAATATCATTAACACCATTATTAATTATGTCATCAGCAGTTTTTGCCGAAAGTTGGGATGATTTTTCAGACTTAGATAGAGCTTGGGATGGTCAAAAATCTATCACAAACAAAGAGTTTGAAGATGCAATTAATACCCTTGAAGGCAAGCAAAAACAAAGAGAAGAAAAGCAACAAAAGAGAAAAGCTAGAAAAATAAGCGGTGGTGGTACCAGTTTGCATTCAGAATTAGCACCTGGGGCAGAAATTCAAGGATTGACACCTCTAAAGGATAAAAATAATGAAGGTTTGCTTTTAAATGTGCCGGTTAGTCTAATTATTGACGAGATTCCGCTTGATAAAGGCTATTATAAAGTTATTGCGGAACGTGATAAGAATAATGACATTTATTTATCTTTTTATCAATCACAGTATTTTAAAGGGAAAGTTCGTGCTTGTGAAACAAACGATGATTATGATAGCCAAGATTTAGATTTTGTGAAGCTAATCCCTTATAACAAAAATTTTGTTAAAATTATATTCGGTTCACTAGATTTTAATGCGTATGCATATATTAGATATGGCGCAGAAGAGTTTGGAGAAAATTAAAAAATAATAGATTGTGGGGCAAAAAATGCACACAACTTTTTTTAATGGAAAATTAGAAGAAGAAAATTGTTTTATACATTTCTGTATCATATAAACTAATTGCAATATTACAAAAATATGATATGATAAAATTAGGTTGATATGCGAGAACAGTTTACAATGATGTAAAACATTTGACTGGAATAGTATAAATATAGGATTTAAATTATTATTCGCTTTGATATAGTTTAAACCAGAGAGCAATTTAGTAGTTAGAAGTAATAATAAATATGCAAAAATATTTAAGAAGAAGAAAAGAACAAAAACGAGATTTGGCAAGCTTGACTGCAGATGAACTTATTTCAATGACTTTTAAAAACTGCAATAGCAAAAAAGTCGTTGTATCAATCTTATCTTTGTTTATAGTTTTACCACTCTTATTGGGCGGTATTATTATAAAGAGCATTCATTCTTCAGGCCAAAATTTGGAGTATGTAGATTTGGTGTCATTAGCTTCTGCACCGGTTACGGCAACTGCTGCTAAAAAGAATTTAATATCAATTCCGACAGGCACAGTAAAAGCTAATCCATTCTTACCATACCGAGAAATTAATAAAGGTTCTTCTGTAAGTGATGTTCCAACTTATGATTTGGTAGCACCACCGGAGGTTGTCAATGAAAATTCAGATGCGGCAAGAGTTATGGATACAATTGTATCAGGTATTTTGTACGACAAATTTAGTCCGTCTGCAATATTGAACATTGAAGGCAATGATTACCTTGTGAAAAAAGGTGATGTCGTAAATAAATATAAAGTTTTAAATATCACGCAAAACAGTGTTACCGTAAAATTGGGTAATAACACTTATAATGCCGGTATTGGTGAAATCTTAACTGAAGGGTCTGTAAACTATAATGACGTTTCAAATTTGAGTAAGAAATTCGGAGGGGAAAGACGATGAGATATAATCATATACAAAGACTATTGTCAGCAGCGTTATTACTAGCGTTTACTGCACCTTCAGGTCTAGCTGTTTCAACTTACGCATCAACACCTAATATTCAATCTACGGTTTTGAGCGGTGATGTAAGGTTAACAAATAGAAATGATAAAATTACATTAAGCTTGCGTGATTCAGATGTCAAGCAAGTATTAAGAATGTTTGCCGATAAAGCAGGCATGAATATCGTTTTTCACTCATCAGTAGATGGAAAAGTAACTTTAGACTTAGTTAATATGCCGATTAATGACGCATTTAACTTGGTTCTGCAAGTTGCAGGTTTAAATTATTATACACAAAATAATACTTTAATCGTTTTGGCAAAAGATAATGCTGATAATGCTGCTTTTTCTAAACAAGAAATGATGGTATTCCCTGTTAAATATGTAAGTGCGGGAAAAATTGCAAGTTTCTTGAATAACAATGTTTTTGGAATGAAAAAAGCAGGTTTATCAAGTGTAGATGCTGCTACCGTTAATGCCGCAACAAATGAGATTATTGTTTTTGGTATGAAATCAGACGCAGCAATTGTTCAAAAGGTGATTGATCAATTAGATAGAGAACCTTTGACAAAGACTTTTGCTGTAAATCATACAACTCCTGCTGAAATGGCGGACATGATTTGTAACATGTTGTTACCTTCTCGTGGATCACAAAGCGGAGATTCTAGTAGTTCCAGTAGTTTTGCTCCTCCAACACCAGGGACGGGAACAACCGGTGGTGCAGCTGGTATAAAGGGCGTTATGACAGGTGGAGCTGCAAGCGCTTCATCCGGTAGTGATTTAAAACTTGGTGAAGGTGTTGTTGCTTGTACTGTATCAGGACAATCTTCATCAACTACATCAGCGCCATTTGATTTGCAAAATTTAGCTATTTCTTATTATCCTCAAAGAGGAACAATCATGATGATGGGTGGTTCTGAAGCTCAAATGCACATGATTGAAAACTTTATTAAGACAAACGACGTAAAACAACCACAAGCGTATTTGGAAGTTTCAATTGTAGAACTTAACGAAGCAGGTTCTAAGGAATTTGCTAACAATTGGGCTATTCAATCTGATGCTTGGGGTGTAAAATTCAGTGGCGGTAGAGTATCTGGAGGTAGAGAAGCTTCTCCTTATGATAGAGTTTATGATATTACAAAACACTATTGGACAGACCCAAAAGTCAATGATGATGGTACTATAACATTACCTACATACACCGCAGTAACAGGTAAAGAAAAGGGCGTATATAATGGTTCATACATATCTTGGACAATGAACTATTTGATTGAAAACCGTAAAGCAAGGGTTCTTGCAAATCCTAAGTTATTAATTACTAACGGTCAGGAATCAACGATAGATTTAACTCAAGATTATGTAGAAAAAGTTACATCTGAGTTCTTGTCTTCAACATCAACAGGTGGTGCTGGAACTGGTACAGTTCAAAGAACTTATACAATAGGTTCTGACCAAGGTATCAAAGTTGTATTAACACCATTCATTTCTCCTGACGGTTATGTAACATTAAATATTAAACCTGAATATTCAACAGTGGCAGGTGAAGTAAGAACTCCAAGTGAAACTAATGATGGTAGTACAGACTTGCAAGCAACATTGTTAAGCAGAAGAAATCTTGATTTGAAAAATATCAGAATCAAAGATGGAGAAACTCTTGCAATTGGTGGTTTAATACAAGAAAATGAACAAAAAACTGTTCAAAAGATTCCTGTTTTAGGTGACTTGCCGGTTATTGGTGCTGCATTTAGATCAAGCTCTACAACTAAAGCAAAAACTGAACTTGTAATTATGCTAACACCAAAAATTATCAATGATGGGGAAAACTCTGTAGCAGATAGTTTATAGAAATTATGTCTAATCAACTGGAAAAATTAAAAAGCAGTATTAAGAGAGAATACGTAAATAATTTTGAATTAAACCTGATGAAATCATCAGGTTTTATTCCAATTGATAAAAGACAAGGCAAACTTTATACTATTATCAGCCAAAGAAGCTTGAGAGATATTGAATCGATTAGAGAAACTATTTCTAAAACCGTTCAGACTTATGGCGGTATTGAACCGATTCCTGTAAGTGATGCAATTTTTGATGATGTTTATAACTTTGTAGATAATTTAATTAAAAATCCGGAAAGTGTCGAAAACTCAAAAGTTGAAACGAAAGAACCACCAAAACCCAAAGAGGTTACAGCAGAAGACATGCTGGTAACTATCGGTTGGATAAAAAAAGAACAGTTACAAGAATCAGAAAAACTTGCAAAAGAAAAAAATGTTCCTTTAGATGAAATTTTTTATGAAAATGGTTATTTAACTTATGAACAAATTGTTTCTTACTTAAAGAAAAAATTTGGATGTGATGTAATCTCAAAATCTAATATTAAAGTTGATAAGAGCATTTTGAAACTTCTTCCCGATGATTTTGTAGAGAAGAAAAAAACTATTATCATGTCAATGCAGGATAATAAACTTGCCGTTGCAATGGTTAATCCTGCAGATAACTATACAATTCGTGAAATTTCACTTTCAACCGGTCGTTCTTTGAATGTATATTGTATTCCGTATTTTGAATATGAACAATATTTAAAAGAATACTTTATGCAAAAAAAAACAGAGCAAGCTGCTAAAGAAACCGAACGGATTATTCAAAGCATTGAAGAAGAATCTGCACAATACAACAATGAAGAATCACTTTGGACTCAGGTAGAAAAAGAACTTCAAGATGCGAGCGGTAATGTTGCAAAGTTTGTTTATAAGATTATTACAGATGCGATTGATGCAAAAGCTTCCGATATTCACATCGAACCAAGAATTGGTTACTATGTAGTTCGTGTTCGTTCTGATGGTATATTGAAAAAAGTTCTTGAAATTCCCGGTAGTATTGAACAAGCTGTGATTACGCGTTTTAAGGTTTTGGCAAGAATGAACATTGCAGAACATAGACGTCCTCAAGATGGTACATTCTCTATCAAATATAATGATAGAATGTACGACTTTCGTATAAATACACTTCCTGTTTCGGGAAAAGAAAAAGTTGTAATTCGTATTCTTGCGCCTGCCGTAAGCTTAAAAGCTGCGGGTGATAAAATGGTAATTGCAGGAGCTTCTGAAGAAGATATACAAAAAATCCATGACATGGTGCAATCACCAAACGGTATTATTTTGACTTCAGGTCCTACCGGTTCCGGTAAAACTACTACACTTTATACAATTCTAAAAGCTCTTAATAAAGAAGATGTTAATATTACCACAATTGAAGACCCGATAGAAATTAAGCTAGAAGGTATTAACCAATCGCAAGTTAATCCGAAAGCTGATATCACTTTTGCATCTTGCATGAGAGCAATTTTAAGACAAGACCCGGACATCATTCTGATTGGTGAAATCCGTGACTTTGAAACCTTAGAGGTTGCTATTTCAGCTGCTCTTACAGGTCACTTAGTGCTGAGCACAGTTCACACAAATTCTGCAGCAGCAACAGTAACGCGTTTAATTGAAATGGGTGCAAAAGATTATCTTGTTTCTTCAACCTTAACAGGTGTAATCGCACAAAGACTTGTAAGAAGGCTTTGCGACAAATGTAAGGAAGGTTATTTCCCAACAGAAGAAGAGGTTAAACATATTTCCACTGAACCTGAAGAACAAGAACGGTTATTAAAAACTAAACTTTACAGAAAAAAAGGATGTAAAGACTGTGGTTATCTAGGTTATACCGGTCGTTTAGGTATTTATGAGGTTATGCCTATATCAAGAGAAATCAAGAAACTGATTGCACAAGGTGCACATGATATTGAAATTGAAGAAGCAGCGGTTGCTGCCGGTATGAAAACGCTTAAATATTCTTGCTTGGAACACATTACAAACGGTGTTACAACAACAAGTGAGTTCATAAGAGTATTAGGTTATGCGAGCGATTAAGATTTAAAAAGAAGAGGATTTTATGCCAATATATACATATACAGCGTTAAAACAAGGCAAAGAGGTTGTAAAAGGTGAAATTACGGCTTCTAATCTTAAAGATGCACGTGATGTTATTCGTAAAATGGGACTTGTTCCGACAAAAGTTAACGAATATTCAGAGGCTAAGTCAAAAAAAGCCAATCAATTAGCAAAGTTGTCTTTAAGTGAGAAAATAGACTTCATATCGACCTTGCAAATATTATTAACATCTGGTATTCCTGCAGTTGAATCTTTAATGTTTATGGAACAAGAAGCTGCTAAGAAAAAAATTCGTGATATGTCACGAGTTTTGAAAACTCAAATTATGGCAGGTTCGACTTTTGCAGATACCTTAGCCAGATATCCTCAAGTTTTTGGTTACATATTTATCGGTTTGATTAAAGCCGGTGAAGAATCCGGTGAATTGGAAAAAACTTTAGGTCGTATTAAGGATTTGCTAACAAAGCAAGCTAATATTAAAGGTAAAGTAATTGGTACTTTAATGTATCCGATGTTCGTTGTAGTTTTGGCATTTTGTATTACTATAGTAATGCTTGTGTTTGTATTCCCTGCTTTTAAAGAAATGTTTGAACAACAAGAAAAAGCATTACCGCTTATTACTTCTATTATGATTAGTGCCGGTGATTATTTAAAAACATATTGGTTTACAATTCCTATTTTCATTGTTGCATTTTTAGCATTCTGCTATTTGATGATAAATTGGAAACCGGCTAGAGAGTTGTTAGATAAAGCTGTTCTTAAAGTTCCGCTTTTAAATAACTTGATTATGTACTCAAATTATTCAAACTTTTTATCAGTTATGAGCGTGTCTTATGATGCAGGTATTCCGATTGTTGACTGCTTGCACTTGGCTGTAATTACACTTACAAATTCTGTAATGCGTAACAAAATGAGCAGTGCAATTGTTAAAGTTCAACAAGGTTTACAGGTTTCACAAGCCTTTAAGTCAACCAAAATTGTTCCTAAAATGCTTTTATTTATGGTTGCAACAGGTGAACAATCCGGTCGTTTAGGCGATATGCTTGAAAAAGGTGTAAACTTCTTGGATAAAACATTAGATGGTATTATTGATACAATGACCAAAATGATTGAACCTATTATGCTTCTTGTTATTGGTAGTATCGTACTTGTAATGGCATTGGCTTTATACTTACCATTGTTCCAATCATACATGAGCTAAGGTACAAAAAAGGAATTATTTAATGGAAAATAACGAGATACTAGAATTATCAACTTCCGCATGGCGAGAAAAAGTTTATATAGAAACCGCTGAATTTATTATCAAAGGTTATGTTTTTATGCCAAAAATCGGTAAAAGAAACAGACTTTTATCAGAAATTTTGAATACTAATAAACAGTTTATTGCTGTTAAAAATTGTACTTTAGAATCAAAACTTGTTCCGCAAAGAGAAATAGAAAAACATGATTTCTTACAAGTTAACATTTCCACTATTCTTATTATAAGGCCATTAAACGATGACTAAAACTTATGTTATTACCGGCTCAGCTTCCGGTATCGGACGCGCATTACTAAAAGAACTGGCAAAAGACAATGTGGTTTTTGCTGGATATAGAAACAAAGCACACGAAAACGAATTAAAAGCGATTTCGGCAAATGTCTATCCTTTTTATATAGACTATTCTAAGCCTGAAACAATCAAATTGGCGGCTGATTATTTAGTTTCAAAATGTACAAAAATTGACACGTTAGTTAATATTGCAGGTTGCGTTGTTGCCGGACCGATTGAAAAAATTGAACCGTCAGAATTAAGAAGACAATTTGATGTGAATGTCTTTGGACATATCGAATTTACGCAAAGGTTAATGGATGTTTTAGAGAATGGAAAAATTATTAATATAAGCTCCATGGCGAGTTTTGGAATTTTTCCGTTTATTTCACCATATTGCGCTTCTAAACGCTGTTTAGACATGTTTTTTAATTCACTTTTGATTGAAAACAAAAAAAACATAAAAGTTGTATCAATTAAACCTGGAGTTATTTCTACACCGCTTTGGGGTAAATCTGTTAGTGAAAATTCAAAATATTTTGATAACTGTAAAGGTTACGAAAAAGAAATGAGATTTATGATAGCAAACGCGGAGCGTAATGAAAAAAAAGGTTTGTCTGTTGATAAAGTTGTAAATGTAATTTTAAAAGCTGATAAAGCAAAAAATCCGAAGCTTTCATATACTGTCGGAAAAGATGCTTTCATGGCAAATCTTGCAACAAAAATCCCACAAAGTTGGCAAAATAGACTTATTAAACTTGGAATGAAAGCTAGGATGAAGTAATTTATTGGTGCAAAAAATTGCACCCTACTTTTTTTAACTGTTGAAAGTATTTTATTAAATATTTTCAATATTGCGAATTGTTCTATTCATCAAATCTATAGCTACTTCTAAACAATTACTGATATCAATATAACTTATATCATCATTTTCATTTTCAGTCGCTCTTTGCGTCACAATAAGACAACTTTTAATTTCTTCAAGTTGCAACCTTATATCTGCTAATTTATTCTCCATAATAACTCCTAACTTAAGAAATATAATTTTGGTAATAAGAACTATAGTTCTTTGCAAGAATACTATCATGGATATATTTAAATTAAAAGTTACTTTATTATTTAAGTATGAATAAGGCAGAGATTATCAAGCAAGTTGCAGAAACAATTCGTGTTGAACGTTTTAGAAAGCGATTGAGCCAAGAAAAATTGGCAGAAATGGCCGGAATTTCTACGAAATACTTAAATTCTATTGAAAATGAAAAAGTTAATCCAAGTATTACAATTGTTGTTCAACTTTGTAATGCTTTGGAAATTGAACTCAACCAACTTATTACAAAATAGTAACAAGCTTTTTATTTCCTTTAATACTATTATTCAGATATAGCAAATTTTGTGCTAAGCTTAAAGGAAAAGGACAAGGTTATGAAAAAATTTATACTTAACGCAGACGATTTTGGAATGAGCGAAGCATACAATAGAGCCGTTTTGGAAGGCTATGAATTCGGAATTTTAAAAAGCACAAGTCTTACTGCGAACGGTGAAGCTTTTGAAGAAGCCTGCGAAAAAGTTATACCTGCTTGTCCTGATTTGGGAGTAGGAATTCACCTGAATATTATCGAAGGCAAAGCCTTGTGTCCTGATTTAGACCAACTTACAGATTCTCAAGGCAATTTTAATAATTCTTTTGGCGCATTGCTTTTAAAATCACTAAACCCAAAAAACAAGGCGTTTATGGAGCAGATTGAAAAAGAATTCAGAGCGCAAATAGAAAAAGTTATAAGTCGTACAAAAGTTACTCATATCGACTCGCACGTGCATACGCATTCAATTCCAAAGATTTTTGAATTAACGGCAAAATTGGCTAAAGAATACGGTATAAAACAAATCAGAACACAGTTTGAAAAACCTTATCTCATGCCGGATTCGAGTAGAATATTTAACCGCAAATATCCGATAAATCTGATTAAAGTTGCGCTTTTGGAATTTTTTACATTAATCAACGAAAAAACAGTTTTCAAATATGGTTTGACTACAAACGATTATTTGCTTGGCGTTTCATTCACTTCTATGATGAATAGTTTAGCAATTTCTTACGGCTTAATGGCAATTAAATATGATAAAGTTGTAGCCGAAGCTCTTATTCATCCTTGCAGATACGAGGACGGCACAATTGATAACCATTTTGAAGAATTTCAGATTACAAAAAATCAAAAACTAAAAGAAAAAATCGAAAAGTTGGGTTTTGAAATAACAAATTATGCCAATAATGAACAAGACTAAAACATTAACAGCAACTCTTGTAATTCTTTTGTTGATTGCATTTTTGCTTTTACCGAAAGAGAAAGAGTTTTGTGTAAAAAATGTTATTTCGCCAACAGAAATTCAACTTAATAACGACAAAATCTTAAAATTTGATAATATTCAAACTTTTGATGCGAGTTATTCATCAAAAAATAAAGAACTTGCTGCAAAACTTGGAATAAGTGAAGATGAAGCTTTTATTATCGGGAATTTAGTCAAATATTGGTCGCAAAATCTTCTAAACGGTCGTGATGTTTTAGTAGAAAATAATGATTTAATCTATTATAAATACAGCTACCAAAAGAAACTGGAAAATTCTGCATTTGGGATAAGAAACAATGAGCCTTGCAGAAAAACCGCATTTGAAAAACTGTTAAAGTCAATCAGGCGCACAAAATATGGAATTTTCATTGACGATAAATTTTATCCGATTTCAAAAGAATTTGCTCAAGGAGATTTTTTAGTGATGAGAAAAAGTCATTACTATAAATTATTTCCAAAAGTTTTTGCTAAAAAGACACGAAGGACACAACAGGACAAATTTAAAAAATCAAAAACTTACTTTAAACCGTTTTATAGCGGAAATATAAAAATCATTGTTTCTGATTTAACCACAAAACTTAAGCCTGACAGAAATTGTTCAAGTGATATCTGCAAAGAAATTTTGACAAATATTAATAACTCAAAAATGTCAATAGATATGGCAATTTATGGCTATTCTTCCACACCTGCGATTGAACAAGCGATAAAAGATGCACAAAATCGCGGTGTTAAAATCAGATTAGTTTATGATGTAGGCGCAAAAAACCAAAACATTTATCCTGACACATTTAAATTTGTTAGTTTAATTGCTAGCACAAAAAATGATGGCGGACTGAAAGACTCTAACGCCACAATGCATAACAAGTTTTATATTTTTGATAACAAAATTGTTATTACAGGCTCTGCAAATCTTTCGCACACCGATATGTCAGGATTTAATTCCAACAACATAATTGTGATTAATTCTACAAATATTGCCAAAATTTATAAAACAGAATTTGAACAAATGTTCAATGGTAATTTTCATTCTGCAAAAATTCCAACAGCAAACAATAAGGCAAAAAATATTCATATTTATTTTTCTCCACAAGATAAAACAATAAGCAATGCAGTTTTGCCTATTATTGAAAATGCAAAAAGTTATATTTACATCCCGATTTTTGTAATTACAGAAAATCGAGTAGTTGAAGCTTTAATCAGTGCAAAACAGCGCGGAGTAGATGTAAGGCTTATTTCCGATGCGTTAAATGCTTCCGGTAAATATTCGAAAATAAAAGTTTTAAGAGCAAACGGTATTCCGGTAAAAATTGAAAACTATGCCGGCAAAATGCACTCTAAAACAATGATAGTGGATGATAAATATTCTATCATAGGCTCAATGAATTTTTCTAAGAGCGGTGAAATAAAAAATGATGAAAACACAATTGTCTTAGAAAACGCAGAAGCTACAAAATATTTGAAACATTTCTTCTTATACCAATGGGATAGAATACCTGATAAATGGCTTAACCGCTATCCTAGAGCCGAAGGTTGGGAATCAATCGGTTCTTGTACGGATGGAATTGATAATGATTACGACGGTTTAACAGATGCTTTAGACCCTGGTTGTCAAAGTAAACATTAATAAATATCGTTTATAAAATTAAACAAATTTGTATGTGATTGTTTTATTCTGGCTTGAAGTTTGTACTTAAGCATAAGCATATCAGGATTAGATGTATAACTGTGCTTTTCGTTAGAATTTACTGCTATTTGTGTATTTTTAGATGATAAAACCATGTTACTACTAATCATCTCATTTCCTTTCGGGTAAAATGTATATCTAAAATTTCGGTGTGTATTATATATTATAATTACAAAAAAATTTTTGCCAAGTGGAAATTAAAAAATAAAATCTCGGTTTAATCAAAGTAGAAAACCGAGATTTTACAAATATTTAATTATGCAACCTGATTATTACGCTTTTTCTAAAACTTTACCTGCGTTTTTAATCATTTGCATATCTTCCATTGCTTCAACACCTTTCGTTGTCAAATAATCACCTGCAAGCAAGCCGTTTATACCTGCTCTCAAACCTAATTCTTGCATCTCCTTAGACAATCTGGTTTTTCTTCCGCCGGCATAGCGCAAAATTGCTTTTGGAAGCACAATTCTAAAAATACAAATTGTTCGTATAACTTCTTCTTCAGTAATTTTGTCTTCAAAGTTTTCCAAAGGCGTTCCCTTGATTGGGTTCAAAACATTTATTGGCACGGTTTTTGGATTAAGTTCAGCAAGAGAAAGTGCCATATCAATTCTATCTTCTCTACCTTCACCCATACCCAAAATAACACCTGTACAAGCTTCCATGCCTGCTTCTTTAATCATATTAACCGTATTAATTCTATCTTCAAAATTGTGAGTTGTACAAATTTCTTTGTGATAATTTTTAGAAGTATTAATATTGTGGTTAAATCTTTCAACGCCTGCTTCTTTTATTTGTTTGATTTGTTCTTTGTTTAATAAACCCAAAGAAGCGCAGCAGTGAATACCTTCTATCGAAGCAACTGCTTTAATCATTTCCAAAATTTTGTTAAAGTCGTCGCCATTTTCGCTTCTGCCTGATGTTACGATACAAAATCTTGAAGCGCCGTTAGCTTTAGCTTGTTCGGCGGCCGCTTTAACTTCTTCAACGCTCATTAGAGGATGGCACAAAATATCAGCATGGTTGTGAACGCTTTGAGAACAGTATTTGCAATTTTCGCCACATTTTCCTGTTCTTGCACTAATTATTGAGCAAACCTCAACTTCGTTGTTAAAATTTTCTTTAGTAACTTGTTCTGCTTTAGAAATCAGTTCTTCTAAAGGTCGATTATATAGGTCTAGTAGTTCTTGTTTATTCATTTTTGTCCTTTCCTTTTTTGTGAGGAGCTTACGGGTGATTAAAATGGAGATTAATGGAAAATTGAAAGTGGAAAATGGAAAATTATTTTAAATATTATTTGAAATAAAATTTGTTTAATATTGAACGAATAAAATCTATAAAAAATTCTTAATACAATTTTCCATTTTCCACTTTCAATTTTCCATTTTCCACTTTCAATTTTCCATTTCAACCTCCTCTACTTAATTTAATTCCCTAACTACTCAATAACTCCTCCTCCTAATACAACATCACCGTCATACAACACAACGGATTGTCCGGGAGCGATTGATTTTTGCATATCTTCAAATACAACTTCTATTTTGTTTTCGCCGATAGGACGAACTGTAACATTCGTTGGAGTCTGAGTTGAACGTATTTTTGCTTGGCACTTGATTTCTTTATTAAGTTTGTCAAACGCAATCCAATTCAAATCATCTGCAACAAGTCTATCTTTAAAAGTTTTGTCTTTAAATCCTACAACAACCTCATTAGTTTCACCCCTAAGCTCAACTACATACAAAGCCTCAGTCGAAGATATTCCTAATCCTTTTCTCTGACCGATTGTATAATTCCAAACGCCTTCGTGTTCGCCCAAAACTTTGCCGTCCATATCAATGATATTACCGCGTTTTGGTTTTACTCCCAAAAGTTCATTATAGTCGCCTTCATAAAAATCTTGCGAATCAGGTTTTTCGGCAACTTCTAAACCTGCTTTTGAGGCAATTGCGCGAATTTCTTCTTTTGTATAACCGCCTAAAGGTAACAAAATATTTTCTAATTGTCTTTGTTTTAAACGATACAAAAAGTATGACTGGTCTTTGTGTGGATTTACACCGCGTTTAAGCAAATACCTGCCGTTTTCATCCGCTTCAACTCTTGCGTAATGACCTGTTGCGAATTTTTCAAATTTAAGCCCGTTTTCTTTTGCAATATACGGTAAAACGTCAAATTTAATAAGCGAATTGCACCAAACACAAGGGTTTGGAGTTCGGCCTTTCAAATATTCATCTCTAAAATTCTTCAAAACGATTTCGTCATACTTGCTTGCGCAATCGAAAACGTGGAACTCAATACCTAGCTCTTTGCAAACTTTTGCTGCTGATTCGATATCTTCTTTTTCGTCAGGGCCTAAGCAAGCACCATGGCTGGAAGGATTGATTTTTACGCTCATGCCTTTATCGCCCCAAATCGCCATTGTAGCGCCAATAACATTATGTCCCGCTTCTTTTAGAAGCAAAGCTGCTGTTGAAGAGTCCACTCCTCCTGACATTCCAACTAATATATCCATTTATGCGCAAGCTCCTATTAACATTTTTTCTATACATTCACAAGCTTTTTCGGCAACTTTCTCATCAACGGTAACTTCGTGTTGTTCAAATTTCAAAGCATTATAAATATCTTCTAATGAGTTCCATTTCATATTTTGACAAACAATATCTTCTCTAATCAAGAAAAATTCTTTGTCTTTGTAATCACGCTTAAGTCTATCTAAAACGCCCTTTTCGGTTGCGATTACAAAACTTTTTTCATTAGAATTTGCAACATAATCCATAATTTCTTTGGTCGAACCGACAAAATCTGCAATTTCTGAAACCGTTGTATGACATTCAGGGTGTGCAAGAATTTTTGAATTTGGATGTTCGCGTCTTGCGTTTTCAATATCTTCAACACGAATTCTCAAATGTGTTGGACAAAAGCCGTTGTAAGTTGTAACTTTTACGTTGCCTAATTTTTTCTCAACCCATTTGCCAAGATAAGTATCAGGTAAAAATAGTATTTCTTTTGCGCCAAGACTTCTTACCACATTAACTGCGTTTGAACTTGTGCAACAAATATCGCACTCAGCCTTAACTTCAGCAGTTGAATTAATATAACATACAGTCGGTACGTTCGGATGAAGTGCCTTAAATTGTCTTAATTGTTCAATATTAATCATATCTGCCATAAAACAACCTGAATTCAGATTTGGCAAAAGTACTTTTTTATCAGGGTTAAGAAGTTTTGCCGATTGTGCCATAAAATGCACGCCTGCAAAAACAATTATATCTGCGTTTGTTTCTTTAGCTTTTTTGCTCAAATAAAAAGAATCGCCAACAAAATCAGAAACTTCATCAACTTCTACAGGTTGATAACAGTGAGTTAGGATTATTGCGTTTTTCTCTTTCTTAAGTCTATTTATTTCGTCTATATAATTCATAAAAATCCTTTCAGAATTTATACTAACACAAAGATTTTTAAATTCAAAAATTTTATTGTATACCATAACATTTCATTAATAAAGAGTTTCAAGTAAAAATAAAAAGCCGGTTGAATTTTTAATTTTCAACCGGCTTTTTATTTTTATATTTTAATTTTTTACTTCGTTGTTTGTATAAACAAACTAATCAAATCATTCAAAGCAGAATATTGTTTTTGGTAGCTTTGAGATTGTTTTTCAAGAGTCAAAATTTGTTTTTTGTATTCTTGAATAGACGCTTGACATTCTCTAGCAGAAACTTTTAAGTTTTCTTGAACTTGTTGTGCATCTTGTAAAACACTTTTCATTGAAATTCCCAATGCTTCCATAGTTTGTTTGATAATTTGCGCACCTGTGTGTCTTGAAACACCGCTTGGAAGTTGTGAAATAAGTTTCTTAAGAACTGTAATATTTGCAGGCATTTCAAACTGTTCAGCAACAGGTTCTGCAATTGGTGCAGACATTGCTTTTGGTTCTGCAAAAAACGGGTCTTTTTCTTCTTCTATATCATCAAAAAAGTTTGTTGTTTTAGCAGGTTTTGCAGGCTCTGCAAAAAAATCATCTTCTGTAGTAGCAGGAGTTGAAGAAGCAAAAATATCATCAGATGCTGATGAAAAATCATTCATTTGTTCTTCTTGCATATCCATATTTTCAGCTTGTTTTTTCAAAGCTTCTACAATCTTTTTCCCAACACTTTCGTTATTCGGCATAATTTTTACTCCCTCATAGGTTTACTTCAAAACAATTATATTTGAAACATGCTTAAAGTCCAATATTTTGTTATGTTTTGTAAAATGCGCTAAGTTATTTTAAATAAAAGGCGCTCGCTAGAGCGCCTTTATGAATTATATACTCTTAAACTTAACCAAGTCTTGTTTTCTCATTCTGATATTTTCAGGAGTAATTTCAACAAGTTCATCGTCACCAATGTATTCCAAACAATCTTCCAAAGAAAGTTCTTTATGAGCCTGTAAAGTTACCATTACATCAGCTGTCGCACT
>CAKVGW010000023.1 GCA_934747325.1 uncultured Candidatus Melainabacteria bacterium
CATTATAGATAAAATTAATCCAGCTAACCTCTTCCTCATAGTCTAATTATACTATCTTTTTTCTGAAAAACAAAATTATTTATTTTTACTTGTAAACTACTCTTTATACAATAAAATAATATAAGGAGGTTTTATGTCTTTATTTATAACATTTGAAGGGGCTGATGGTTGTGGAAAAACTACGCAAATAGAGCTTTTAAACGAATATTTGCACAAAAAAGGTTTTAAAACTCTTGTTACACGAGAACCGGGTGCTAAAGGTTTAGGTGAAAAATTAAGAGAAATATTGCTTAATTATGATGGTGAAGTTTCTCCTAATTGTGAGTCTTTTTTGTTCTTAGCCGATAGAGCGCAACATGTAGATTGTGTAATAAAACCTGCACTAAAAGATGGTGTAATTGTGCTTTGTGATAGACATACTGATTCAACTGTAGCGTATCAAGGTTACGGAAGACAGCTTGATATTGAGCAAATAAAAAAACTAAATGAAGTTGCTGTAAACGGATTGAAGCCGGATTTAACTATTGTTTTTGACATTGATATCGAAACCTCTATGCAAAGAGTTGGAAATACAAAGGACCGCATGGAATCCGCAGGTATAGATTTTTTTAATAGAGTTAGAAATGGTTATTTGGCGATAGCTAAAGAAGAACCGAATAGAGTCAAGGTCATTAATTCGGCAGATGCTATTGAAAATATTCATAAGCAAGTAATAGAGTTGGTTGATAAACAAGTAAATATACATAAAGGCTGATGTATCACCTTATCTTGAATTATTTGGAAAGAGGTGGAATAATACGGATTGACACCTCACCTTATCCCTCTCCTTTAAGGAGAGGGAATTAACCTAATAATCCCAACTTCAAAATAGGAAGCAAAAAAATGAACTTACAAGAACTTGAACAAAGTGTAAATAATAATAAAAAAAATGTTGATTTTGATGTTTTAAATGCAGAATTGAAGGATTTAGAAGCTAAGCTTCAAAGTCCTGAGGTTTGGTCTAATCAAAATTTGGCATCTGAATTGGGGCAAAAGTCACGAGAAATCAAAGAAACTATAGAAATGTTTTCAAGATGGGAAACTACAATTGAGGACGCTAAAACCGCTCAAGAAATTGGAGATAATGAACTTATTCAAGAGAGTGAAATTGAATTAAAGAAACTTGAAAAAGAATTAGATAAATACGAAGTTCAAAAAATGCTTTCAGGTGAATATGACGAAGCAGACGCGTTTCTTTCTATAAATGCAGGTGCAGGCGGAACTGATGCGCAAGATTGGGCTAATATGCTTCTTAGAATGTATACGCGTTGGGCAGAATCAAAAGGTTGGAAAGTAGAACTTGTAGATAAGTCTGATGGCGAAGAAGCCGGAATTAAGTCAGCTACAATAAAAATTAGCGGTAAATATGCTTATGGTTATGCTAAAGCTGAAAAAGGCGTTCATCGTTTGGTTAGGATTTCGCCTTTTAACGCAAACGGCAAACGTCAAACTAGTTTTGCATCTTGTGAAGTTTCTCCGATAATTCCTGATTATGAAAAAACAATTCATATTCCACCTGAAGATTTGGAGATAGATACTATGCGCTCAGGCGGTGCCGGTGGACAGAATGTAAATAAGGTTGAAACTGCAGTTAGAATTTTACATAAACCGACAGGTATAGTTATAAAATGCCAACAAGAACGTTCTCAATTGCAAAACAAAGAAAATGCAATGCAAATGCTTGCTTCTAAATTGTTGGAACTTAGACAACGTGAGCATGAAAAGAAATTAGCCGAATTAAAGGGTGAAAACTTTGATATTAATTTCGGTTCACAAATTCGTTCTTACGTTTTCCATCCGTATAAAATGGTAAAAGATCATAGAACCGGTTTTGAAATGGGAAATGTTGATGCTGTAATGGATGGTGACTTGGATGGGTTTATAGAAGCGTATTTAAAAATGTAATATGTTATTCTACTAAACCACCAAATGCCATAACATCTTCGTATTCAGCTCCAGCCTCAAGCATTTCTTCTGCTGAAAAACCAAAAAGTGTAATCGTATCAATGACTTCTGCTTTATTATTGATATTTTTTATAACAGATTTTAATGCAGACTCTCTTGTCATGTACTTAAATCTATCGTTTATTCCTTTTTTTAGGCTTCGTTGTTTGGCTTTACCCATACTACTTTGCCTCGCTTTCGAATGCTAATAGAGCAGCTCCTATCATGCCGGAATAATTTCCAGCGGTTGCAATTCTAATAGAAGTTGGAGATGTTACGATATCACTGTTTACTGTTTGTTCCATTTTTTTTGCATCCACAAATTGAGCCATAGAACCCGATAAAACAATGCAATCAGGATCAAATAGATTAACTAAACCATTTACACCAATTGTAATATCATTAATCCAACGGTCGAAAATTTCTATCATTTTTTTATCGCCGTTTTTAACTCCGTCCATTACATCATATGTTGTAACATCAGGATTGTTAAGCATTTCTTCTGCATCAACTTTTAGCGCTGTGCCTGATGCGTAAGCCTCAAAGCAATCCCAACTTCCGCAAGTACATTTTCTACGTTTATCAGGATACATTTTGAAGTGCATTTCACCAGCAGCGCCAGATTTGCCCTTTAATAATTGATTGTTAATTATTATTCCGCCTCCGACACCGGTTCCTAACGTTAACATTACAGAAACTTTTGTGTCTTTTGATGCGCCAATCTTGTATTCAGCCCAAGCAGCTGCATTCGCATCATTTTCCAGAAACACTCTTTTTTTGCTTAATTCTTGAAAATTTATAGAAGCATAACCACTTACAAGATTCCCTGTTGAACCGTTAACAGCAGTATTTTCATTATTCACAGCACCTGCTGTTGAAATAGCAATAACATCAACTTCATTTTCAAACTTCGCGATTTGACCTTTTAAAATATCTAAAATTCCTTGAATAGATTTTGGCGTATGAAATTTATCAATCTCAGAAACAATTTTCCCTGTTTCGTCAATAATGCTACTATAAATTTTTGTACCGCCAATATCAAATGCTAAAGCTTTTTTCATTTTATATTCCTTCAATAAATCTTTTTGTAATTAATTGTGGTCTTGTAATTGCAGACCCGATTACAACACAGTGCGCACCTAATTCAAATGCTTTTTTCACTTCTTCGGGAGTCCAAATTCGACCTTCTAAAATTACAGGTTTATCAACCGTTTTAACTAAATTTTTCAATAGTTCATAATCAGGTCCAACAGTCGGCTCGCCTGACTCCATTGTATAACCGGCTAACGTTGTAGAAATTATATCCGCACCAAGTTTAGCGCAATTTCTACCTTCTTCTAAGGTAGAAATATCAGCCATAGCAAGTTTTTTTGATTTATGAATTGTAGAAATAATTTCTTCTAAAGTGCAATTATTATGCGGACGTGAAGTTCCATCAAAGGCAACAATATCTGCACCTGCGTCTATCAATGCATTAACCTCTTTTAGCCCAGGGGTTATATAAACAATTTCTTTCCAATTAGAAGGTAATCCGTCAGGCTTAGTTAAGCCAATAACAGGAACGTTAAACTTCTTAGCGTTTCTTACATCTCTTGCTCCTGCAACTCTAAGACCACCGGCACCACCATTTACGCAAGATGCCATCATTGCTTCCATACACTCTTCTTTATAAAGTGGTTCATCAGGCATTGCTTGCGATGATACGATAACTTTTCCCTTTAGTAATTCCAAAATTTCCATATAATATATACTATCATAAAAAGTGATAACTATACAATTATCTCTTTTTATGATAGACTGAACGTATTATGAATAGAAAACCAATTATCGCAATAGTAGGAAGACCGAATGTTGGCAAATCGACATTTGTAAACAGATTAGTAGGAAAAAGACAATCTATCGTTGACGACCGTCCGGGAGTTACAAGAGATAGAATTTATTTTGATGTTGAATGGCAAAATCGCCCGTTTACAGTTATTGATACAGGCGGTATTATCCCCGGTGATGAAGATGAAATAATGCTTTCTATTTATGATCAAGCAAAAATCGCTTGTGAAGAAGCCGACAAAATCATTTTTATAGTTGACGGTTTAGAAGGTGTTACGCCTGTTGACTCTGATATTGCAAATATCTTAAGGCAAAGCAACAAACCGATATTTCTTGCAGTTAACAAAGTTGACTCTCATAACCAGATTACAATGATTAGTGATTTCTATTCACTTGCCATTGGCGAACCTATTGCTATTTCAGCATTGCACGGTTCAGGTGGTGTTGGTGATTTATTAGAAGAGATTACTTCCGATTTTTCTTATGATGTGGAAGAAGAGGAAGATAAAACAATAAAAATTGCAATA
This sequence comes from uncultured Candidatus Melainabacteria bacterium, assembly GCA_934747325.1. Lineage (GTDB taxonomy): Bacteria > Cyanobacteriota > Vampirovibrionia > Gastranaerophilales > Gastranaerophilaceae > CAG-196. The sequence continues at coordinate 4,338 of CAKVGW010000023.1, forward strand.
GTTGGTCGACCAAACGCGGGTAAATCTTCAATTGTAAATGCTCTTTTAGGCGAAAACAGGGTTATTGTTTCTGATGTTTCAGGAACAACAAGAGATAGCATTGATTCTCGCTTGACTTATAATGACCAAGAATTTGTTATTATTGATACAGCAGGCATCAGAAAAAAAGCAAAAGTTGATTATGGCGTTGAAAAATTCGCTGTAGATAGAGCTATTCGCTCAATCAGAGAGTGTGACGTTGCATTGATGGTAATTGACGCAACTGAAGCAATAAATGGAATTTCAGACCAAGACAAAAAAATTGCCTCTATTATTACCGAAGCCGGAAAAGGTATGGTAATCGCAATCAACAAATGGGATTTGATTGAAGACAAAAAATCAAACACGATTAACAAGTTTGAAGAAAAAATTGCACGAGAAATTCCATTCTTGGATTATGTACCTAAAATTTACATAAGCGCAGTTACACATCAAAGATTAAATCAAATCTTTACAAGAGTTGTAGAAGTTCAAAAGGAACGTTCGAAAAGAGTTTCAACAGGCTTGTTGAATAAGGTTATTAATGAAGCTTATGCTCTAAATCCGCCTCAAACAATCAGAAATAAGCGTTTGAAGATTATGTACTCTACACAAGCTGCAATTGAACCGCCAACATTTATTTTGTTTGCAAATAATGAAGATTTAATGAAAGACCATTATAAACGCTACATGGAAAACAAATTACGTGAAGCATTTGGATTTATTGGAACACCTATAAGACTTTCTATAAGAACAAGAAGCGAAAAGAAAAAATAAGTTTAAATAAGCTATTTAATAATAACAATGTCGCCACGCTTAGTTTCTGCTGCAAGCTGTTTAATTACTTCATTGTCCATACGCATGCAACCATGCGAAACGTAACGACCTAAACTATAAGAATCACTATTTCCGTGAATGAATTCTCCAATGTCACTTTGTTCACCGGTCTTGGTATCTAATATATTTAATAATATTATTTTAGGTCCATAGGCAGAAGGATTACGTCTTCTTTTCGTGTGAACAGGTGCTGTTTTATATGGATATGTTTCAGTATGCGTAACTATTCTCACACCTTTACTTGTCGGCGTGCTTGGTTTCCCGCTTGCAATCATATATGCCATTTCGGGCTTGCCTTGTATATTATACTTATAGAGGACATTTTTGCTTAAGTCTACTACAAATTTTGCAGTTTTCATTTGACCTTGTATCTTTACGTTTGGATTTGGTGCTCCTGCTAAAACATCTTTTTCTGATGTACCTTCAGGTGGGGCTGTTACAACTATGAAATCATCTTTTTCTTCTGTTTGCGCAAAAGCTCTATTGGTACATATTGGTAATGCGCTTATCATACAGCCGATACTAATTGTTTTTATTACATTTGGAATTCTCATATTATTTATAAAACATGTAAATTTTTAATTTGCTAGTTTGTTGAGCATATAAAATTTTAATTAATTGTAAACTTTTGTTAAGAATTATAAATAAAAAGTCAATTTTGAATAACATAAATACTTTATTTATATGTAAGGTAAAAGGTTAATAAAATAAAGATTTATAGTAGGAGGTCATTATGTCACTTGGTTTTGGCATAACAGGAATTGGAAACGGATTAGGAACGTATGGACTTGGCGGTACAAGTACCTATTATGATCCTATGATGGGCATGGCTGGCGCATATTCTCCATATGGTTCAATGGGAATGATGGGTGCTTATTCACCATATTCAGGAATGGGTATGATGGGAATGTACAATCCTTCTTTTATGGGACAAATGAACAAAGCTTATCAGCAAATGGAGGTTGATCAACTTAATCATGCCGGCGCAATGCATAATTTAATGTTGCAAAATCAGACACAAGCCTTTACTGATCAGGATAGAGCAATCTTTGAAAAAGCAATGGTAGATGCAGGAGTTAATAAATGTGTTACTAACTTAGCAGAAATGGTAAGAAAAGGTAATGCAGATGGTATTTGTCAGACTTATGATGAATTGAAGCAAACTCTATATACAAAATACAGCGATTATTTTAAAGCAAATTCAAACAAACTTAATCCTTCTGACAGTGTTGCAAACTTTGTAGAACTTTTATACAGTCAAATTATTTCTGCTCAACAAGGTGAACAAGTAGATTTAAGAAGCGATATTAAAAAATATGGTGAAACTGCATTTGAGCATGGCTTTTGGAAAAACTTCCACGGCAGTGACTACCATGACAAAACTTCAGAACAAGCATTAAGCTATATGTTTGGAACTCCGATTGATAATAAAGCCGGTCATGAAAGAATGGAAAAATACGGTGCAACATTTGAAAAAGGAGTAGAATTAGGTGCAGCAGCTGCAGTCGGTGCAGTAGCTTTACCAACTGTTGCAAAAGCTGGAAAGAGTGTTTTAAGTTCAGTTGTATCACTTGGTTCAGAAAAAGGTGGCGCAGCAATTTCTAAGTTAAGTACTTTTAATAAAAAATGGGCCTGGGCAGGTGTTGCGGCTGGTTTAATTGGTGACTGGTTATGGCAACAAAGCAGAGCTTAATTACATTTTAAATAATCTTTCTTTTCTTAACCTAAGCTAAACTTTAAAAGTTTAGCTTTTTATTTGAAAAATATTCTTGACTTTAAATCTTGATATTGTAATATAGTAATTGCGATGGGACGTCGCCAAGTGGTAAGGCAGCTGGTTTTGGTCCAGCCATCTCGGAGGTTCGAATCCTTCCGTCCCAGCCAATTAAAAGGCTCTCTCTTGAGGGTCTTTTTTTTTTACTAAATATTTTAAAGTAGAAAATGCGTACTATTTAATAAACTATAGAAATGAACGTGAATTATTTTTTGTTTTTTACAATAATATTTTATAAAACTATAAATTTATAAATGTTTGTGATAGAGTATAAAAGGGTAGGTAAAAGAAATAGCATTTGACTTAAATTACATTAAATTTTTTAGTGTAGAGAAAATCATGAACTTGAAATTCAGAGAAGGAGTGCGTTTGTAAATGCCGAAAATTTCAGTAATAATGCCAGTATATAACACTATCGAAGAGTATTTACGCAAAGCAATTGAAAGTATTCTAGAACAAACTTATGCAGATTTAGAATTAATTATTGTTAATGATGGTTCAATAAATAATGCTGAAGATGTTATTTTATCTTACAAGGATGAAAGAATTAGATATTTTAAGCAAGATAACAAAGGGGTTAGTAGCGCAAGGAACTTTGGTATAGATCAAGCAAAAGGCGAGTATGTTGCTATTGCAGATTCTGATGATATATATGATGCACAACGTTTAGAAAAACAATATATTTATTTATCCGAGAATAAAGAATTATCTTTTTTAGGAACATCTATGCGTATAAATTCTAAACAAAAAGTAATAATGCAAAAACATGTTTGTATTTTTGACTTTTTATCTGATTGTAATGTCATAAATGCCACTGTAATGTTTAGAAAGACTGATTTTGATAAGTATAATTTAAGATATGATGAGTCACTAATATGTGCAGAAGATTATGATTTATTTGCAAGAGCCTTAAAAGTCCTTAAAGGTGAAAATTTAGAAGATATTTTGTTTGATTATAGAGTTTATGCTTCGAATACATCATCATCGAAAAAACGAGAACGAATTATATCCAGCTTTCTTGTTCAGGATAAAATTCTTAATTATTTAACGGAAGATAAAAAATTACAACGAAAATTGCTTGATTTATCCTATACAAAAAAGAGAAAAGGAAAAAATTGTTTCAATCAAATTTTTTCTATAAGAAATTTATACAAAAACTGGAATAAATATAAGTTGTTTACAATATTGGGTTTAGAATTCTCCTTTAAAATTTATAGTTATAAAAAGAATGAGGATATATAAAGAATGTACAGAGTAGAAAATATAGAAGTTTTTATTTTAACTTATAATCGTAGTTCTTTTTTGACAGATTCTATTAAAAGTATATTAAAACAATCTATTGGTAAGATTAAAGTTACAGTAATGGATAATGCAAGTACTGATAATACGGAGGAATTAGTTAAAAATTTTCAAAAAACTAATGATAATTTATATTATTACAGACATGCAGAACATTGTTCAGCTTTACAAAATGTCCAAAAAGCTATTTCATTAGCGACTAAAGAATATGTGTTAATGTTTCATGATGATGATATATTACACCCAGAATATTTAAATTATGCACTCCAAGTTATAAATAAATACCCAAAAATTGGGATTATTTCAACATTATGTAAAGAATATACAAATCCGACAAATGATAATTGGTCACCTGTAAATAAAGATTTTTGTCATATTTATTCTAAAAAGGATTTTATTAATTATTTGTATTATGAACAAAAATTTGCTTTTCCCTCAACTATATATAAATCTGCAAATTTAAAAATGCTTAATGAAACTTTGGAACAAAAATTAAAACAATTTGGAAAAATTTTAGATAAACCTTTTGTAGTAGAAATGTTACAAGAAGATGAGCAGGCAATCATATTTTTAGATAATAATTTATTACGTTATAGGATTCATAGCGGTCAAGATACACAATCAGGAGGTCCTGCTTATGATGAAATAATTGCTTACAATAAATATTTTAAGAATTTTATGCAAAAAGATTTGAATTCGTACATTTTATTTAATTTAATGAATTATAAACAATTAAAGGGATTATATAATTGGTGTAATGATAGGTCTTTAAGTTTTCTTAATTTTGTAAAAAAAGCTGTAAAGGATGGAGCAGGTTGTATTTTTACTAAATTTATTATCTCACCTTTTTCATTTTTGTTTTTAGGAATATCTCATTTTTTACGCAAAATATTCAAAAGTAGATGTAAAAAAGAAACATTATAGAGGGGTTATATGAAAGTAGTTATATTAGCAGGTGGTCTTGGTACAAGATTATCAGAAGATACAAAGTTAATACCAAAACCAATGGTTGAAATAGGCGGAAAACCTATTTTGTGGCATATTATGAAAATTTATTCATATTATGGATTTAATGATTTTATTGTATTAACTGGATATAAATCACACGTAATAAAAGATTATTTTGTACATTATTATCAACAATATTCTGATATTACTGTTGATATGACTAATAATTCTGTTGAAATTCATAAAATCAAAACAGAGCCTTGGATAGTTACAATGTTATACACTGGTCAAAACACAATGACTGGTGGAAGAATTAAACGAGCGCAAGAATATATTGGAAATGAACCATTTATGCTTACTTATGGAGATGGTGTTGCTGACATAAATATAAATAATTTACTAGAACATCATAAATCTTGTAATAAATATTGCACTATGACAGCTGTAAGACCATCAGGTAGATTTGGAGCTTTGAACATTTCTTCTGATAGTTCAATTAGCTCATTCCAAGAAAAGCCAGATGGAGATGGTAACTGGATTAATGGTGGTTTTATGGTTTGTGAACCACAAGTTTTTGATTACATAAAAGATGGTGATAGTACAATTTTTGAAAGAGCTCCATTAGAAAATTTAGCAAGAGAGGGACAATTAAATGCTTACAAATATAAAGGTTTTTGGAAACCAATGGATACACTGAATGACAAAAATCAATTAACTGATATGTGGATTGAAGGTCATGCACCTTGGGCCGTTTGGCAAGATAGAAAGGAACAATAAATAATGAAAAAAGCATTAATTACCGGTATAACAGGACAAGACGGTTCTTATTTAGCAGAACTGTTATTAGAAAAAGGTTATGAAGTTCACGGGATAAAAAGACGTGCAAGTTCTTTTAATACATCAAGAATTGATCATCTTTATCAAGATATTCATGAAAACTCAAAATTTAAACTTCATTACGGCGATTTGTCAGATTCTTCTAATTTGATTAAATTAGTTCATGATATTGAACCTGATGAGATTTATAATTTAGCAGCTCAATCGCACGTTAAGGTCTCTTGGGATTGTCCTGAATACACAGCTGATTGTGATGCTTTGGGTACATTAAGACTTTTGGAAGCTATTCGTTTAAACAATTTTGAAAAGAAAACAAAATTTTACCAAGCATCTACATCTGAATTATATGGTTTAATTCAAGAACCTATTCAAAAAGAAACAACTCCTTTTTATCCACGTTCTCCTTATGCAGTTGCAAAATTATATGCATATTGGATTTGTGTAAATTATAGAGAAAGTTTTGGTATTTTTGCATCAAACGGAATCTTGTTTAACCATGAATCGCCAAGACGTGGTGAAACTTTTGTTACAAGAAAAATTACGATGGCTGCTACTAAGATTAAGGTTGGCTTGCAAGATAAATTATACTTAGGAAACCTTGATGCAAAACGTGACTGGGGACACGCAAAAGACTACGTAGAAGGTATGTGGAGAATTCTGCAACAAGATAAACCTGATAACTACGTTTTGGCAACTGGAGTAACTACATCAATTAGAGATTTTTGTAAGATGACATTTGCAGAACTTGGAATTGATTTAGAGTTTGTTGGAGAAGGTGTAAATGAAAAAGGTATTGATAAAGCCACTGGCAAAACGTTAATTGAAGTTGACCCAAGATACTTTAGACCAGCAGAAGTTGACTTGCTTTTGGGTGATAGTTCAAAAGCTCGTAGAGAACTTGGTTGGATGCCAAAATACGATTTACCAATGCTTGTAAAAGAAATGGTTCAAAGTGATTTAGAGTTGGCTAAAAAAGAAAAAACTTTACGTGAACACGGCTACAAAGTTTTAATTCCACAAGAGGTGTAGAAAATGGCTGATAAAAACAAAAAAATCTATATAGCAGGTCATAGAGGGCTTGTTGGTAGTGCGATTAAAAGAGAACTTGAAAGAAAAGGTTACACAAACCTAATATATAAAACACATTCCGAATTGGATTTGACAGATAGCAAAGCTGTTGCTGAATTTTTTAAAACAGAAAAACCGGAATGGGTTATTCAAGCTGCGGCAAAGGTTGGTGGAATTTTGGGCAACAACACTTATCCTGTTGAGTTTATGCTTGAAAACTTGAAAATTCAAAACAACATAATCGAAAATTCTTACAAAAATAAGGTTGAAAAGCTAATGTTTCTTGGCTCAAGTTGTATTTATCCGAAAAATACACCGCAACCGATGAAAGAAGAATATTTGCTTTCTGATTATTTAGAAAAAACAAATGAAGGTTATGCATTAGCTAAAATTTGCGGAATAAAACTTTGCAACTACTACAATAGAGAATATGGCACAAATTACATGTCTGTTATGCCTTGCAATCTTTATGGTATAGGCGACAATTATCACCCTCAAAATGCACACGTTATACCGATGTTAATTCGACGTTTTCATGAAGCAAAAGAACAGAATCTGCCAGAAACAACTGTTTGGGGAACAGGAACTCCTCGCAGAGAGTTTTTATTCGCAGACGATTTAGCCGAAGCGGTTGTTTTCTTGATGGAAAATAAAGACGCCAAAGATATTGGTGAATTTATAAACATAGGTTCAGGTTTTGATATGCCAATTTCAGAAATCGTTGAATTGATTAAAGAAACAGTCGGTTATAAAGGCAAATTGGTTTATGACAAAACAAAACCGGACGGAACGATGCTTAAGTTGATGGATGTTTCAAAGATTAATCAGTTGGGGTGGAAAGCTAAAACAGAACTCAAAGATGGTTTGAAAATTGCGTATAAGGATTTTCTTAAAAAGCATTTATCAAAAGTTGGGAGTGTGTAATGAATGAATTTTTAATGATGTTTAAAAAACTAATTGTAAAATTAGTGTGTCTTTTTATTCCTTCTAGTAGAGCAAGAAAAGATTTTAGACATAAATTCTTGTTAGAAGAGCATGTAACACCTACTACAAAATCTAAATATTATGGCAAAATTTATATGCCATATTATCCAAATTGTGAATTCACAAAGGATTTACCTAATATATACAACAAAGATGGGCGCCCAATGGAACTATTTTTTATAAGAGATAAAATTGGTGCGCATTGTCCTTACATTGATAGTTCGAAATATTTTTTATGGGATAGGTTTAATATTGGACTTGACACTCATTTTTATACACACGGTACAATTCTAGAAACAATGGGGAATCCCAAACATCGTTATGGTTATTTTATAGAGTCAGAATCAATTATTCCAAGAGAATATGCAATATTTGAAAAACACAAAGGAATTGAAAAAGATTTTGATGCAATTTTTACATATTCAGAAAAACTGTTGGATACTTTGGATAACGCAAAATTTTTTCCATCTTGTGCATCAATGTGGTATGGAAAAGAAATTTTTAATGGTAAAAAAGATTCAACTAAACTAGATTCAAAAATATATTTGTCAAAAACTAAAAATATATCGATGATATGTTCTGCTCAATATACTACAGAAATGCATAGATTTCGCCATGCTGTAGCAAATTCTGCATTAGCAACAGGAAAAGTAGATTTATTTGGAGGATTTAGAATCGGTGGTTGCTTTGATTATAAGTCGAAAACCTTAAAAGATTATCGTTTTCAAATAGTTGTTGAAAATGATATAAAACCATATTATTTTACAGAAAAAATTATTGATTGTTTTGCTTCTATGACCATTCCAGTTTATATAGGGGCGACAAAAATTGATGATTTTTTTGATGCTAATGGTATTATAAAATTTTCAAAAAAAGATGATATTGAAAAAATAATTACACAATGCACTCCACAAGAATATGAATTTAGATTAAAAGCTGTAATTGAGAATTATAATCGTTGTCTAAAATTTGCAAATATCAATGATTTACTCTATGAAGAATATTTTCAAAAAGAGGTCGCTAATGTTTAATAATATTTACAAAGGTAAAAAAGTTTTTGTAACAGGTCATACGGGATTTAAAGGCAGTTGGCTTACACTTTGGCTTACAAAATTAGGTGCAAATGTTTGCGGATATTCGCTTGCTCCAAATACAAAACCTTCTATGTTTGAAGAATTGGATATTCAAAATAAAATCTCAAAATCCATTATTGGTGATATTTTGGACAATGAAAAACTTCAAGCAGAAATGAATGAATTCAAGCCTGATATAGTTTTTCACCTTGCAGCACAACCTCTTGTAAGATTGTCTTATGCAGAGCCGATTTTAACTTATCAGACAAACGTTATAGGTTCATTAAATGTCTTGGAAGCTGCCAGACACACTCAATCTATTAAAGCGTTTGTAAATATTACAACGGATAAATGCTACGAAAATAAAGAAGTAAATCGTGGTTATAAAGAAGATGAGCCAATGGGCGGATATGATATGTATTCTTCATCTAAAGGATGCGTTGAAATTATGTCATCATCTTTTAGACGCTCATTTCTACAGGAAGAAGGAACTTATGCAATGGCAACGGCTCGTGCCGGAAATGTAATTGGTGGTGGGGACTGGGCATTAGATAGATTGATTCCTGATTGCGTAAGATATATTAATGCCGGAGAAAAAATCGAGATTAGAAATCCTGTTGCAATCCGTCCTTGGCAACATGTTTTAGAACCTCTTTCAGGGTATTTGCTTTTGGGTGAAAAACTTTTGGAAGAAGGTAAAAAGTTTGCAGAAGGTTTTAATTTCGGACCAAACGAAGACAGCGTTTTGAGAGTTGCTGAAGTCGCTCTAAAAGTTTGCGAATATTATGGTAAAGGTGAAGTTGTAGTTCATAAACGTGATGATTTGCATGAAGCAAATTTATTAATGCTAAATATCGAGAAAGCTGAACAGGTTTTGGGTTGGATTCCAACTTATACAGCGGATGAAGCTGTTAAAAGATCAATTGAATGGTATAAACATTTTTATAACCAAGAAGCTGATATGTACGATTTTACAATGAAACAGATTAAAGAATACGAGGAGAGTATAAAGTGGAGCAAGAGTTGCGCAATAAAGTAAAAGAAGCGGCAAAAGAATATTATAAAGAAGTTTTTGGTAAAAAACGAGAATTCGATTATATTCCGCCAAGTGGAAAGCTTTTGGGTGAAGAAGAACTGTTGAATATGATTGATGCTTCGCTTGATATGTGGTTAACTGCAGGTCGATTTAATAAAGAATTTGAACAAAAATTTGCAAAATATATGGGAGTAAAATTTGCTCTTTCTACAAATTCAGGTTCAAGTGCTAATTTGCTTGCTTTTTCAGCTTTAACTTCTCACAAACTAGGAGAAAAAAGATTAAAAAAGGGCGACGAAGTTATTTCTGTCGCAGCTGGTTTCCCTACAACAATTAATCCTATTATCCAAAATGGAATGATTCCAGTTTTTGTGGATTGCGAAATCGGAACTTATAATATTGATGCTGACAAAATAGAAGAAGCAATTACACCTAAAACTAAGGCAATTTTCTTGGCTCACACTTTGGGTAACAGTTATAATTTGGATAAAATTATGACACTTGCAGAAAAATATAATCTTTGGGTTATTGAAGATTCTTGCGACGCATTGGGCGGTGAATACAAAGGACGTAAGATTGGTACAATCGGTCATATAGGAACATTTAGTTTTTATCCGGCTCACCATTTAACAATGGGTGAAGGCGGAGCTGTGATTACAAATGATTCTCAACTTTATAGAATAATTATGTCATTTAGAGATTGGGGCAGAGATTGTTGTTGTCCTCCGGGAAAAGACGGAGTTTGCGGTAAACGATTTACGCAGCAATTGGGCAATTTGCCTTATGGATATGATCATAAATACACATATTCTCACGTTGGATATAATTTGAAAATAACAGATTGGCAAGCTGCTTTGGGATGTTCTCAAATCGAGAAATTAGACGGATTTTTAACAGTTCGACAAAGAAACGCAGAACTTTTGACAAAATTGCTTTCTGAATTAACAGATTATTTAATTTTGCCAGTTGTAAAAGAAGGCGTAAAACCATCTTGGTTTGGCTATTTGATTTCAGTAAAAGAAGACGCACCTTTTACAAAACAACAACTAGTAGAATACTTGGAAATCCATAAAGTTGGCACAAGACAACTATTTGCAGGAAATATCTTAAGACAACCGATGATTGTTGATAATGATATTGATTTTAGAATTGCAAACGGCAAGTTGATGAATTCAAGAGATTTGACAGAAGAAACTTACAAGTTGCTTCCAAATACGGAATTCATAATGAACAATACTTTCTGGGTAGGAACATTCCCAGCCCTAGGTGAAGAAGAAATTACAAGAATTGCAGATACAATAAAGGAATTTGTTAATGAAAAAAGTTAATGTTGGCATTATTGGAACAGGCAATATTGGTTGTGATTTGCTTGTAAAAATTCAAAAGAGTAAGCTTTTAAACTGCACTTTATTTATGGGACGAAACTTAAACTCAAGAGGAATGAAGTTTGCCAATGATTTTGGCATAAATGTTTCAGATAAGTCAATTGACGCTCTTATTGAAAATCCAAATATTTGTGACATTGTATTTGATGCTACAACTGCAACATCTCACACAAAACATTCCACAATTTTGAAAGATCTTGGTAAATATGCAATAGATCTAACACCGTCTTTAATTGGTAAAATGTGTGTACCTGTTATAAATGGAGAGGAATGTTTAAATGAAAATAACATCAATATGATAACCTGTGGAGGACAAGCTACGGTTCCTATTGCGTGTGCTTTAACCAAATGTTATCCAAACATTAAATATATAGAAATAGTAGCAAGCATTGCATCTAAATCTGCAGGTGCTGGAACTAGAGATAATATTGATGAATTTACTCAAACTACAAAAAAAGCATTGATGAAATTCTCAAATTGTGAAAATGCCAAGGCTCTAATTATTATCAATCCAGCAGAACCACCAATTATCATGAACAATACAGTATATGCAATGATTGATAACCCCGATTTGGATTTAATTACTAGAGAAATTTATAAAGTTGAACTTGAAATTCAAAAATATGTTCCAGGATATCAAATAAAGCTTGGACCAATATATAAAGATGGTATTGTGACTATAATGATACAAGTGACTGGACAAGGCGATTATCTTGCCTTTTATGCTGGAAATTTGGATATCATAACAAGTGCAGCTGTAAACATGGCTGAAAGATATGCTAAAAAGATGCAAAAGGGGGTGTAATGAGAAAAAAGATTAGATTTTTTGATGCAACACTTCGTGACGGTTCTCACTACATAAAGCATCAATTTTCAGAAGATTTTATTTCAAGGTATTGTAAAGATATTGATGAAGTTGGTTTAGATGCTGTTATCATCGGACATGGTAACGGTATTGGGGCAAGTTCAATACAAATTGGATTATCAAAGTGTACAGATAAACAGATGTTATCAGCTGGTAATTCAAATTTAAAAAAAACAAAACTTGGTGCATATATGATTCCAGGACTTGGAACGATTGAAGATAATATCATCCCCGCAATTGAATCGGGAGTTCAAATGTTTAAAATTGGTTGCCACTGTACAGAGTGTGATACAACAAAACAACACATTATGTTCTTGGCAAATAAAGGTATTGAGGTATATGGCTGTTTAATGATGTCTCACATGATAAGTGCGGAAGAACTATTCACACAAACACTAAAAATGCAAGAATATGGTGCAAAGGGCGTTATATTATTTGATTCAGCAGGAGCTTTTTTACCACATGATGTAGAAAATAAGGTAAAAACACTTGTGAAGGGACTAAATATTGAAGTCGGATTTCATGCTCACAATAATTTAGGTTTAGCTATAGCAAACTCTCTTGTTGCAATTGATAATGGTGCAACAATTATTGATGGCACACTCAAAGGGTTAGGTGCTGGAGCTGGAAATTGTCAAATTGATGCAATAATTCCTATTTTGAAGAAAAAAGAAATTGAAATAGATATGGATTATTATAGACTTCTTGATGTTGCTGATAAATATATTGAACATGAATTAAAATATCAAAAGGGGGTTTCTAGCTTAAGTATTATATCAGGCATTTCAGGTGTATTTAGCGCTTTCAATACAAAAGTAAGAGATGCTGCTAAAAGGTTTAATGTTGATCCAAGAGATATATTTATAGAACTTGGGAATAGAAAAGTTGTCGGAGGACAAGAAGACATTATTATTGACGTAGCTATGAATTTAGCTCAACAAAAAACAAAAGATGAAACAAGTTATATTATGGAGTCATTATTATAAGGGGAAAAATATGATAGTATCAGATTATATATTTGATTTTTTGGTAAAAAAACAAGTTGACACAGCTTTCGTGGTGACTGGCGGACAAGCTATGTATTTGAATGATGCAATGGCACGCAGACCAGAAATAAAACCTATATTTGCTCACCACGAACAAACTTGCGGAATGTCAGCAGATGCGTATTCTAGAATTACAGGTAAACTTGGTGTGGCTGTTGTAACTGCAGGTCCTGGAAGTATTAATGTCGTAAATGGACTTGTTGGAGGTTGGTGTGACTCTGCACCAATGATGATTATTTCTGGACAATCAGCATTAAATTGCGTTAAATATCAAGAAGAAAGTGGTATTCGCCAATATGGAATTCAAGGTATTTTTATTAAGCCTTTTGTTGAAAAGGCAACAAAATATTTTGTTACAGTTGATGATCCTTCAAAAATTCAATATTATATGGAGAAAGCTTATCATTTAGCAACAACAGGACGTCCTGGTCCTGTTTGGATTGATGTACCTTTAGATATTCAAAGAATGGAAGTTCCTGAAAAATTGTTGTTTTCATACAATCCACAGGAAGATGAAGATGAAGATATTAATATTTCAAACCGAAAAATTAATCTTGTCAAAGTAGTTAAAATGCTTGCAAATGCAAAAAGACCACTTGTTATTGCAGGTCAAGGGATTAGTATATCAAAGAGTCAACAACTTTTGAAACAATTTATAGAAAAGAATAATCTTCCAATGATTACAACACGCTTAGGAATTGATATTATAAATTCTGAACATTACTTATATGTAGGTAGACCTGGAAATTATGGCGAAAGAAGCGCTAATATTGCAGTACAAAATGCAGACTTAATTTTGGTAATCGGTAGCAGACTTTCAACAGCATCAATAGGTCATAATTCAAAAACTTTTGGTAAAAATGCAAAAAAAATAGTTGTTGATATAGACGAAAAAGAATTGAATAAACCAATTTTTGATATTGATTTAAAAATTAAAGATGATGCAAAATTATTCTTGCAAGATATTTCAAAAATAGATATAAAAATGCAAGATATATCAAAGTGGGTAAAGAAATGTCAAAACTTAAAGGCAAAATATCCTGTTGTTGTAGATGAATATAAAGCGTCAGAAGATATTAATACTTATTATTTTACAGACAGATTATGTCATTTTACAGATAACAAAACAATGATAGTCGTAGATACTGGTTCTTGTTTCCATGTAGCATGTCAAACTTGGAAGGTTAAAGAGGGACAAAGATTTTTAACTACTGGTGGACTTTCATCAATGGGCTGGTGGGTTGCTGGCATTGGCGCTTGTGTGGCAAATGACAGAAGAAATACCGTTGTAATAACAGGTGATGGAAGTTTACAGATGAATATTCAAGATTTTGCTTGTATTAGAAAGAATAACTTACCAATTAAGGTGTTTATTTTTGATAATAATGGTTATTTATTGATAAGACAGACTCAAAAGAACTTTATGAATGGCAGATTATTTGGTGAAAGCCCTGAAACAGGTGTATGGTGTCCTGATGCGATGAAAATAGCGGATGCTTATGAAATCAAAGGGGTTCAAATTACCTCAAAAGATGAAATTGATGAAAAAATCCAAGAAATTTTGAATTACAATGGTCCAGTAATTTGTGATGTAAAAGTTCCTGAATGGCAATTGATAGTGCCAAGAGTATCATCAAAAAAATTACCAGATGGTTCTTTGGTATCAAGTGAATTTGAAGATATGTTTCCATTCTTGTCAGAAGAAGAAATGAAAGAAAACATGTGCAATGATTAAGATAATATGAAATCTTTGATAAATAAAGCAATGAGCTTTCCAAATACCTCATTGCTTTATAAATATGACTCTATCATTCTTTTAAGTCCGTCTTTTAACTCAACTTGTTCATTCCAGCCTAAAGATTTAATCATTGTTGTATCAATATTAGCTCAACATGATGGACTTTTTAAATATCCTTTTTTATATTCTTCATTTGAAAATTTGATTTTCAAATTTAGTTCAGGATACAAGTCTATAAATAATCGAGCAAATTCTAAAATGCTTGTTTCTTTTGACGAAGCTATATTGTATGCATTTTTATCTTTACATAAAAATAAAACATAAAATGCCCTAATCATATCTGATATATAAATACAAAAACTCCTTTTGGCAGAACCATCAGAATTTAAAATAATATTTTCTTTATTTAATATATTTTTGCAAAATCACCAAATACACGTCCATCATCTAATTGCACCTCTGGACCATAAGTATGCGATAATCGAATAATATTTACAGGAATGTTATATTGGTGAGAATAGCAGATACACATATTCTCCCCCATTCTTTTAGATTCACTGTAACAAGAACTCACTTCTAAAGTATTGAAACAGCCATTATAATTTTCTGTAACAAGACTAGAATTCTCATTCAATGGACCATAAATTTCGCAACTTGAAAAATATAGAAATTTTTCAATATTTTATTCAACTGCAATTTCAAGTAAATTATTTGTTCCAATGATATTGGCTTTTTATGTTGCTACAGGATCTATTCCATAATATTTAAGACTTGCTTGTGATGCGGCATGAATGATGTAATCTATTTTATCGTTAATATTAAAACATTCTGAAATGTTCTGTTCTATAATTTTTAAATTTTTATTATTTATACAATGTGAAAATTTTAAGTTAGCTTTTTTTTATATTACGAACAATCCCTATAACTTTGACATTTTCGATTGCAAGTAATGTGTTTACGATGTATGAAGGAATAAATCCAGAAGCACCGCTGATCAAAACTGTTTTACCAACTAATTTTTCCATTTTAATATATTTTTGATATCTTCTGAAATAATTTTATTCATATTTGTGTACAGCAATTTACTTAAAATGTAAAATAGGAGGATTTTTATGACAGCTGTAGAACCAATAAGAGACAAAAAGGATATAAAGAAAATAGAAGATATTTTAATTAAAGAAAGTTATAGAAACTTGTTACTTTTTGATTTGGGAATAAATTTAGGGCTTAGAATATCAGATATACTTGCTTTAAATGTTTATGATGTTAAAGATAAAAATGTAATTAAACTTAAAGAAAAGAAAACAGGAAAATACAAAACTATTGCAATAAATATAAAAATAAAAAAAAATGCTTTTTGATTATACAAAAGATATGGAATTAAATACACCTTTGTTCGTAAGTGCATATAATAATAGATTAGATAGATTTACTGCATATAGAATTATCAATAATGCCTGTAAGAAAGCAAATATAGAGTTAGCTATAGGAACTCATACATTAAGAAAAACATTTGGTTATTATTTTTATAAAAAAATACAATGATATTATTTTATTGCAAAAGATATTTAATTATTCTAACCTAGCAATAACTCTTAGATATATAGGTATAGAACAAGATTATATTTACGATAGTTATAAAAATTTCATTTTATAATTTTTGTGCTACAATATGTATAATATTTTAGGTAAATTGTTATGCAACGCAAATCAAAAACTATTTTACTAACAGGTTCAGGAGGTTTTGTTGGTCAAAATCTAAAGGAACAGTTGGTAAATCAATATACTCTCTATACACCAAGAAGTTATGAATTAAACCTGATTGATGAAGACGCTGTCAAAAAATATTTTGACAAAAACGACATTGATTTTATTATTCATTGCGGTTCAACAGGCGGTTATCGAACACAACAAGACAAAGATACAACTATTGAAGATAACTTAAAAATGGTTGAGAATTTATTAAAATATAAGAAGCAAACATGTAATATTATATTGTTTGGTTCAGGGGCAATGTACGATAAATCAAGGGATTTACGCAAAGTAAATGAAAATGAAATAGGTAAATTTATTCCAAAAGATTTGTATGGAAAATCAAAATTATTAATTGCTGAAAAAATTAAAAATCGTAATGACGTTCTGTGCTTAAATATTTTTGGTTGTTATGGAAAAAACGAAAAGGACTCACGTTTTACAACTTATGCTATAAAGCAAAACATACAACACTTACCTATTATAATTAATCAAAATGTTGTTTTTGACTATTTGTATATCGATGATTTATGTAAAATTATTGAATTTTTCATAAAAAATAAATTTCCAAAAGATAATATTATCAATGTAACACCGTCAGAAAGTATTTCACTAAAAGAAATAGCAGAAATTGTGAATGAAACTAGTAATTTTAAATCTGAAATTATTATAAAAAATCCTGTATTAAATTTTGAATATACTGGTGATAACTCTAAATTATTAAAATTAATTCCAAATTTAAAGTTCACAAGTCATAAAAATGGATTGAAAGTTTTTTATGAAAAAATTAAAAAAGATAATTAAACAAAATAACAAATAAACCTATTTTATCTATTTGTATACCAACTTATATAATAGAGGAAAAATTTTATTTTTGATTTTAAACGTCAATATGTATTCTTAAAAACAGGATATTTAAGATATTTGTTGCCTTTTTTATAGTAAAGACTTTTATTTTCTTATTATATATTTAAAAATCTTATAAAAATTAATCTGAATGAAATTTATTGAAGTCAAAAAAATGATAACTACAAAATAATAACAATTTCGATTAAGAGAAAAATTATCCTAGATTTAGTTTAACTCAATCTTTGGTGATGATTGTATCTGGATGATTGTGTTAGGCTTTAAGTCATTTTTAGATTTTGGAATCATGTATAACAAATTATTGAATTCAAACCAATCAAAATCAGATATTTTACCTATCGCAGGTTCAACGCCCAGGTTTTCATTAAAGATTGCTAATGTAAAATTGCCTTTCACATCAAAGCAGTCCTTAATTGGAGCCACAATCAGAGAACATATATTATTCTTGTCATAATAAAATATAACACGCGGATATTTTGAATAAGTTACACTATCACCATTGCGTTTGCCTATTCCCAAGCTTTGCGCAACTGTATCATAAGACTTTCCAATGTATTGGTGTAACATTTGTTTTTATAAAACTTATGATTTATTGAAAATGCTCTTGGTACCGTGTTTTGCATATTAACTATAATACCTTCTGATGCAAACGTTATACCCGCTGATAATAAAGTACTTAATATTGTTAGTAATAAAAATTTTTTCATTATTTAAGCTCCTTAAGAATTTCTTAAATGTTTTACGTGTTTATAAACATATAAACAACCCAAAATTCCAAATATAACAACGATTGCAACATCGAATTTATGCCAAATATGTTTGAATGCTTCCATGTTTTCGCCCATTTTTACACCGACATAAACAAGTAAATAGCTCCAAACAAGAGAGCCTAAAAATGTTAGTGTGAAAAATATTCTTTTTCTTGCTCTCAAAATACCGGCAGGTAGTGAAATAAATGTTCTTACAACAGGTAACATTCTGCAAAAGAAAAATGCCCAATCTCCGTATTTATCAACCCAAGCATCAGCTTCTTCCAGATCTTTGTGTGAGATTAAAAAATATTTCCCGTATTTTTCAACAAATTTTCTCCCGCCAAAGAAACCTAAGTAATATGATGGAATAGAGCCTAATACGCATCCGAATGCACCGGCGAATGCGGCAACATGAATATTCATTTCGCCTTTACTTACAATGTATCCTGCAAAAGGTAA
Source organism: uncultured Candidatus Melainabacteria bacterium (assembly GCA_934747325.1). Taxonomy (GTDB): domain Bacteria; phylum Cyanobacteriota; class Vampirovibrionia; order Gastranaerophilales; family Gastranaerophilaceae; genus CAG-196. The sequence continues at coordinate 23,076 of CAKVGW010000023.1, forward strand.
GATAGCTTCACTAGGCAGAGGAATATTGCAAGACTCAATTGCCATAAGCAAACTTATACCCCAAGGTCCCATGATTGTAATTATATGCTCTATGAAACTTACCAAATGTGTAATGATTAAATTAATATACTCCATGCTCTTATTCTCCTTAGTTTCCTAAATCTGATTATACTAAAAACATGAGTATAAGTTTACAACAATATAAATTTATGCTATATTTCAAGCAGAGATATGGCTTTATTGACGTCGGAAAAAATTTTAAAACTAATACCTTCGCTATTTGAGACTGATTTGAATAGCGAAAGACATTTGTTTAAAAACTTCGAGAAAATCTTGCCTTTTGATGAAGGGTTTATTTATTATGCGAATCCGGATAGTTTGCAGTTAAAACACACTTACCAAAAACACGCCAATTATGAAATTGAATCAGTTTTTTGTTTAAATTCTGAATTAAAAAAATTTATTTTTTCTAAAGATGGAATAATTACGGATGAAAATTCAGATTTAATAAAAACTATAGAGCTAAAAGGTAATTCTCAAAAATCTTATTTAGTATCAAAAATTTCTATCAAATCAACGGTTTTTGGAATTGTTGTTTTATCAAAAAGAGAAAAGAATTTTTATAAGCAAGAAGATTTGGATGCGCTTGATGCTGTTTCTTCGGTGCTTTCTTATTTATTAAAGGATGTTGAATTATCAAATGTATTTAAGATTCAATTAAAAGCTTTAAAAGACGGAATTATTGAAAAAAACAATGCCTATAAAACTATAAAAGAACAAAATGAAAAAATTCTTGAAGCGGATAAGGTAAAAAATGAGTTTTTGGCGAATATTTCACATGAACTCAGAACACCTTTGAATTCTATTTTAGGATTTTCTGATATTTTGGGAACTCAATTATATGGAAATTTAAATCCAAAACAAGAAGAATATGTAAATGATATTAAAATTTCAGCAACACATCTTCTTGG
>CAKVGW010000024.1 GCA_934747325.1 uncultured Candidatus Melainabacteria bacterium
AGTCCGTCAATATAATCCACATCAGGTTTATCCATCTGTCCTAAAAATTGACGTGCATAAGTAGAAAGGCTTTCTATGTAACGTCTTTGACCTTCCGCAAAAATTGTATCAAAAGCCAACGAGCTTTTTCCTGAACCCGAAACACCTGTAAAAACGACTAATTCGTTTTTAGGAATTTCTAACGATACATTTTTTAAATTATGCTCTCTCGCACCTTTAATTGTAATTTTGTCTGCCATAGCAAAATTATAGCACACGAAAATATTTAGAAAAACTTTTACCTTACCTAGTTTTATTATAGAAAAAGGCAAGTTCTATTACTTGCCTCTTTTTCTAGTTAGTATATTTTTTAATCTTAGAACATCAACCTGAATAATAAAAATCTCTTATTCAATTTTTCTGAGAATTTCTTCAAGTTAGAAACTGTGGATGAAGTGTCTTCAACGATTTGTTTCAAACCTTCTTTATCTCCACCTTCTCCGTTAATTGTTTCTAAAGCTGTTGAAACTTCGCACATCGTAACATTCAAGTTATCAATAGAAGTATTGATTTTCTTCTTCAAGTTTTCATCTTTAGTCATTTGGTTAACGGAAGTTGAAATTTCATTCAAGTTTTTCATTACAGCATTCAAATCTTCTGCAAATTCTTTAGCATCAACAGAACCAATAATCGGTGTAAGTTGTTTTGATAAATTAGAAACTGCATCAGCTGTATCGTACATCATAGGCTTAAATTTTTCATCTCCGATAATACCGTTAATATTTGTTGCTAATTTGTTGAAGTTGTTAGAAACATCACTCATCATCCAAAGAATTGCATCAATATCATTCTTAGATGTTTCAACAAGTTTTTCGGTTTTAGCCAATGTTGATGTTGCTTGTGCTGTCAAATCCTTGAAATTAGTTACTGACTGTCTAATTTCTGCAATCATAGAATCATTCAACAATTCGTTCACAATTCTGTTTGTTTCAGTCAAAGATTCGGCAGCCTTGTATTGCAAGTCCATAAAGTCTGCAATTCTCATCGGTTCAATTATTGTATAAGGTGAAGTTTGTTGCGGATATGGAATTGCAATATTGTCTAAAGGTGCAATTCTCAATTTCTTTTCGCCATTCACATTAACTATTCTACCTGTCATAAAGTGTGGTAAAACAAGCCCCGGAAGGTTTACAACATAATCAACTTTATAAGCATAATTTGTTTTTACAAAATCTTTGACTTCATAAGGAACAAGTTTAGCGGTCATAATTTGTGATTTTTTTACAGAACCTACATCATAATATTTGTCATCAAGTTTAATTTCTACTTCAGCACCATTAGATAATAAATCTTTATTAATTACCGGAATATAAACTGTGCGCGTTCTTGGTGGTGTAATTTCTAAGAATTGTTCCCCGATTAAACCTGATTGTTGAATAGAAAGCATTGATGCTTTAGGAATTGTAATCCCCGGTTCAGTAATAACAAATTTCATTTTTACATAACTTGAATCACCGTTTACGACTGGCGTAATTTCTTCAACTTGACCAACACGAAGCCCCATCATTTGTACGCCGGAACCGGGACGCATACCGTTTACATCTTTGAATTGAACTTCTATTCTCTCTGCTGAAGAAAAAGAGCGCCCTTTAATCCATAAAACTGTAAACAACAGAATTGTTAAGGCTACAATTGCTAATATTCCTACTTTAAATGATGGTGACATCTTCATTTTGTGTTTTCCTTTTGGTTTGTGCTGAATGCACTTTGTTTGAATGTTTTTAATAAGTTTTTGTATGCTCGCTAATGTAGAACCCTCACCCTAGCCCTCTCCCTCGGAGAGGGAATGCGCAAGGTGTGTTATCCTATGCGTTCATTTTCATTGGGCCTTCGATGGTTGCGTTTACGAACTGTTTTGTGTAAGGTGTTTCTTCGCGCAAAAGTTCTTCTGACGAACCTTCAAAAACTGCATGTCCATTATACAACATCAAGACAGAATCGGCTGTCCTCTTAATAGTTGACATTTGGTGCGTTACAACTATTGATGCTGCATTTGTTTCATTTTTTAATCTTACGATATAATCTTCTATTAAGGTTGATGAAATAGGGTCTAAGCCAGCAGTCGGCTCATCATACAAAATAATTTTAGGTTCTGTAACGATTGCACGCGCGAAGCTTACACGTTTCTGCATACCACCCGAAAGCTCTGACGGGTATTTGTCTTCAATTCCCGATAAGCCCACCAGTTCAAGCTTTTCAGCAACAATTTTTTCTAATTCTTTTCTTGTGTATTTGCCACGCAAATCTTTTCTTTCTTGTAATGCAAAAGATATGTTGTCAAAGACGTTCAGCGAATCAAAAAGTGCCGAATATTGGAATACCATTGCGATATCGCCACCTGTTGTTATGATTTCGCCGGAATCTTTTTCAATTAATCCGCTAATTAGCTTCAAAACTGTACTTTTACCTGAACCGCTAAATCCGATTATAGATAAAATTTTTCCATCATCTACTTGAAAAGAGATGTTGTCTAAAATTGTTTTTTTATCAAATGTTTTTACTAAGTTTTTTACTTGTATGCCCATAAATTTCTCGTTTTCTTTTTGGAGGATAAAACCCTCACCCTAACCCTCACCCTTGGAGAGGGAATGACCACATCTTGTTTGCTTCGCGTTTCGTCATTGCGAGGAGCGTATGTGATGTGGCAATCCATTTTGCCGGCCCCCACCCGAATTTCTAAGTTTCGTCACAGCTTCAACTTGAAATTCTACCCTCCCTCTATAAAGGGAGGGGGTTGGAGTTTAATAAAAGAACATCGCTGCAAAGATTAAATCCAAGATTACTATTGCAACAAATGACCAAACAACTGCCTTTGTAGTTGCAATACCAACCCCTTTCGCACCGTCTTTTGCCTCCATTCCGCAAGAACAGCTTATCAAAGTTATTACGAATCCAAAAGCCAAAGATTTCAGCAAACATACATTCAAATCGTGCATGTTTAAACCAAACCATACAGAATCAAAATAAGCTTTGTAAGTCAGCCCTGACGCTAAATTGGAAGCAACCGCACCGCCTAATACACCAAAAACGGACGCCACGATAACGACCAAAGGCATCATTAAAGTACCCGCAATAATTCTTGGTGTAAACAAATAATGCACAGGATTTACTTTCAAAACCCTGATGGCATCAATTTGTTCGGTAACCTTCATTGTTGCAATTTCTGATGCCATAGAAGAACCTATCATTGAAATTATCGCAAAACCTGCCATAATAACACCCTCTTCTCTGACCATCAAAATTGCAACAAGCATTCCGACATAATTTCCTGCTCCTTGTTTAACCATTTCACCTGCAATTTGCATAGCAATAATGATTGATGTCATGCCAACAATTGACAAGGTTATAGGAAGTGAAGACACGCCAAAACGAGCGGATTGCTCAATTAGAGCCTTGAATGTTGTAGGAAAAGATTTTAAACCTTTTAGAAAATCTAAACCAAAAAGCGCAATGTTTCCAAGTGTTGATACCAAATTATCAAACTCACTCAAAAACATTCTGAATATTTTGTATGTGTATGTCGCTTTGTAATATATCTTCACTATGTGTTGTATTTTACCACACATTAGTAACTATTTACAATATGTTTTTTGAACACGACTTGGTTTATATATTTATATGAACAATCATGATTATTCCCCCTCTCCTAAGGAGAGGGGGAATAATAGTTTAATATTTCTTATTGTAGATAGTGTAGAGCATTTATCTATATTTCTTACTTGTTCTTCGGTTGTATCTAAAAATTCTATTCATATTTACCCATGCAAATTCGCTAAAATTTTAAATATTATATCTGCATTTTCGGAATGATTTCTATCCGGATGGAATTTTTTACATAGTTCTCTATATACTTTTTTTGCTTCTACATTATCTTTATCGCCTAATTTAGTTAAAATATTTGGATTTTTAACTCCTAAAATGTCTGCTAAATATTTTAATTCTTTAGCGTTAAAATCAGTAACAGAATTTGAAGTATAGTAAGAAATACGATTTAAAAATTCTTTTTGATTCCCAATATATTCTTCGGGTCTTGGGCCATCAACTTTTCCACTACTTTTACGTTGATTCTTATTTGATGCTTTTTCATTACTATTTGTTCTTTGTGATGAATTTTTACTCTTATTAGAGTGATACCATTCCTTAGCTTCATCCCCTACATTTTCGTAATTATATTTACTACCGTCAGGGTTTATTCTATTCGCATTTTTATCATAATATCGTGTCTCTGATTTCCCATTGGCAGTTCTAGTCACTTCTACCCTATTTTTATCTCTGAAAACCATTTTTTCACTTGATTTAGTTTTAGGATCATATTTAAAACGGTAAATCTGTTTTCCATTTTTATTATATTCAACTTCACGAGTTATAACTCCATCTACTTTTATTCTTGTTTTGCTCAAGAAATTTGATGGGTCATAATCTCCATCTTTAACAGTCCAATTATGATAAAATTTTTCTGTTTGAGTTTTTGTTTTTGGATCTGTTATTCTTTCATAATATGGATTGCCTGTTGTACTATTTACATCTTTAAATAGTATTTCTTCCCCTTTTGAATTAAGAACAGTAGTTTCTTTTAATGTTGTTAAACCACCATCATTTCCATGTTTATCTTTAATAATTGTTGTTGTTCCTTTTTTTGCATCTACAATAATCGTCTTTTTAAATTTTTTAGTTCCTCCTAATATTTTATTTGGCCCAGTATAAGTTGTTTCTGTAATTGTTTTACCATTAATTTTATCAACGATTGTTTTGCCTTTAGAATTTTCTACAGTCTTTAATGTCATGTTTCCGGCTGTATCATATTCTATTTTTTCAATTCCATCTTCTAATTTTTTAATTAGTTCTTTAGAACCATCATCCTTAATCTTTTCAATTCTCGTAGCATATCTATTAGCTTCCCCTGGGTCACATAAATAAAATTCACTTTCTAATTTATGTCCTTCATAGTACCTTTTTGTTCTAACTCGACTTGAAGATGAATAATCTTCAAAATATGTAATTTCACCTTTTGAATTTCTTATAGTTTTTTTATGCAATGTATCACCAAACATTTTAGACTCAATCGAATTACCAGCTGAATCATGTTCAAGAATTTCTCTTAAATTTGATTCAGGATTAAATGTTTCTATGCGTCTTAAACTTCCGTCTTGATTATAATTAACTTTTCTTAAAAGAGTACCTTCACCATCTGTTGTCTTCTCTAATGATTTTACTCTAGAATTTGGAAAATATTGTGTTTCAGAGCATCTTCTCATTCTTTTGGGTAGTAAGAAATCGAAAAATCTAAATTTTGCTTTTTTAGCCGTTTTTGTAGCCGTAGCTGAAGAATTATGTGTTACGTTTTGAGCAATTCTTTCTGTTGCCTTTTCTACATTTTGTGGTTTGATTACTTGTGTTGATTTTGTAATCATTTTTGGTAAAATTTGCATTGACATAAAAAACTCCTTTAATAATTTTCCTAACTTACTTACATATATTGATAAAGTATTTCACTTTTTTATAATTGCTTGAGGTTAGCGCGGAACTACTACTACTACTACTACTACTACAACTACTACTACAACTACTACTACAACTACTACTACGTTTGCGCCAATTGTAAAGTTTTTTTGTTTAACTTAACAATATTAAGAAATGTTGCGATATAAGCAGAGCTTGATAAGTTATGTTGAACTATTTCATCCAACACGACTAAATACATAAACGTTAATGGTGCAAAAATTTGCACCCTACTTTTTTCAATAGAAAATTGAAAGTGGAAAGTGGAAAATTGTTTTAAATAATTTTCAATTTAGAGAAGTAGGGTGCAATTTTTTGCACCAAAAACTTTAAAAAAGGTGTAAACCGCTCACGCTTTTCACACTCTACCTGCTGCTGCATTCGTCGTGTTGGAGGATAATTGTCCAACACGACTTACAAGCTATTTACAATATGTTTTTTGAAGTAGGTTTACGTATTTATTTTTAGTTACTGTTGGGCAAGTATGCCCAACCGACAGTTTTAAATTACACAGTTTTTATTTCTTTATACAAATCTACAGATGCTTGAGGTAAGACTTCTCTTTGATATCTGCAAAAAGCTTGCTCTTTAGCTTTACTGATATCTTTTAAATTTCCAAGCATAGGAACGATATCATAATCGTATAAATCTTCAACACAATTTACGATATCTTTATTTTGTTCAATTGAACGATGAGGACTTTGACCGCAAGGCATTTCTTTGCACCCCATGCTTTCATAGAATTTCTTTGCGTAAGAAAGTTCTGGAATTTCTGACTGTATAAAAAGTTTTTTAAAACCATCTTTTTTTACGGTGTCTATATATTCACTTAACATAATTTTTCCAACACCTTTTCTCGTATGTTTTGAATCAGAATCCCAAGCAGCGCACCAATTTAATTCGGTTTCTTTATTTCTCGCAAATTTTCTACTTGAATGCTTGATGGTTTTTTGTGCGGTTTTCTTTGGCATTCCACCAACCAAAACTCCGCAAATATCATTGTTAGAAACAGCTAAAAACATACGAGTTTTTTCTCTTAACTTTGCAGGCATTTCTAACATCTCTTTTATAATCTTAAATGAAGTATCAATAATCAAACGCTTGTCAGTTACGGTTTCAATTTCTTTTTTATCCATATAACTGTCAATATTTTGTGAGAATTTTTTAATAAAAGACAAGTCCTTTTTCTCTAATTCTAGCAATTTTACGTTTTCTCCATTTGCAAGCTTGTACAAAGCACGTTGCTTCGCTCCGAAATTAGGAGAAGTTATGTAATTAATACTATTGTTCATTTGACACCTTCTAATTAAAACTTACATTGTTATCTATAAAAATTTTGCTTTAGATAAAACTTCATCATCTTCAAGCATTTCTTTTACATATTTAGCAACTTTGTCGTCTGCTTTTTCAATCATTCTATCCATTTCAGGTGAATCTTCAATAATCTTACCTTTTTTAATTGCTATATTAACTTCTTTTGTAGTTTTTTTATCCATTGTTATTGCATCTTTTAAAATTTCGCAAGCTAATTTAAATGTATCAGCAATGTTATGACTTGTGGTTTTAATTAATTTATTAAAATCGGCATTTTTTAATATTAAAGCACGTTCTTCAATGCCCTTTGCGCCTGTAATAAACATTTTAACATCACCGTTATTGTAGGCAATAAAATCGAAGCTATCTTTTGGGTAATCTTTTGTTCCGGTTTCAACAAACTTTTTAATAGCATCAGGATTTTTACCTTTTAATCTACCTGCAATTTCTTCTAAATTAACTTTCGCACCAAAATTTGGACTTGTTGAATTTATACTGTTGTTCATTCTGAAATTTCCTTCTGTTTTTTATCACACAATTTTGCTCTATTTAAGTTTTGTGAAGGATGAAAATTGCCTAAAAATCGTAATTTGTTAATAAATCTTTACAAATATTTTTAAGACATAGACAGTAGTAAGAAGTCGTGTTGGACAATTCTTATCCGACACGACTAAGACCGAAAATTCAATGTCATGTTCAATGAAAATGTTGAATACAACCTATTACTATTTTAAAAAATAATTTTAAATGTTTACAATGTAACTAAAAAAAGCAATTTTATTAAATTTAAATACTTTATATAATTAGTAGAAGGAAATTGAATATGGGAAAAATTGAAACTCTTAAGTATGGTTATTCTATGTTATGGAAAGCTCCGAAAGGAAAGATTAGTCCTAAAACCTTAGGTTATGTCTGCCCGAATGGTATAATCAATTTTCAATCTGCAGAAGCTGCCGAAAATTATGCAAAAAACAGATGTGTTTCAGCTTTACAGGGACATAAGCCTTTTGAAAGAGGAGTTATTGTTAAAGATAATAAAATTTTAGCAGAAATAAATGGTGAAGCTACGAATATAGAAACAAAAGCTCAAACATCTAAAATGAAGGTGGCAAGTTTTTATCATGGACATCCAACCAATGACAATGGAACACTCCCATTATCATTAAATGATTATTTGGTAATGATTTCGCAAGAATTGAACAAAATAGTTGCTTTTAATAAGTATGGTGAACATTCAACAATGAAACAAAAAACAAAAAAATCTTTTTTGCAAACTATTTTGCCCAAAAGCGTTAAAGAAAAAGTTGATTTATTAATTACTCTTGGCAAAGGAAGTGTTGCGACAAAAGAATATGCAAATGAATATGCAAAATTGTTTCCAAAAGAAGTTCAAGAAAAAGTAAAACACAAAATGCACGAAAATATTGGAATGCCATACGCTGATAGCAGGGAACTAAAAGCGTGTAAACAAAGTCGATTTACTATAAAAGAATTTAGTGAAATTTCAACAAGAGAAAAAGAATGTACGCAAGATGGTTCACTCGCTAATATGCTTGATAATTTATGGACAAAATTGTCAAAAAAACTTGATTTTAACTATGAAACGAACTTTTCTAATTTAAATAAACATTAATTTTTATTTAAATTTTTTCTTATAAAAATGTTTTGTATTTATCTAAAATAAAAAAGCAAGGTGGGAATCGCTTACGCTTTTCCCACACTACTTTCTGTTTTAAGGGTTATTTCTTACATATTCCGGTTTAAGATTTACACCGTCATGTGAAATGTAGTATATATTACCCTTTTCAGTCGTTACTTCGTAACGACCTTTGCCAATCGGTTTGGCTTGAACTTTTTTGCCATTTAATGTATAAGTTGTGTTTGTTAATGACAATTTCTTTACATCATTTGGTATAACATCGCCACTTTGTATCATAATACCATTTTTGACTGGATCTGTACCACTATAACAATGAGTCGCAACCAAAGTGTTTTTACCTTTTACTAATACTTTATCTTGATATAAATTAAATTTGTCTTTTCCATTTGACCAATCACTACTAGCAACAATTTTGCCATTTTTATCTTTTAACACGCCATGTTTGGTTTTATAATCGGCATAATATGTCATACCATTATCAAGTTTTTCTATTACATTATCAGCACACCCCCTTGAGTTAATTTTCTGTTCCAAAATTAAAGCATAGTTACTCGCAGCATATCCTTTACTAAATTTACTTTGTGTCATACTTTTTTCATATGTATAGACATCTCCATCATCATATATTTCTAAATCCTTTACCCACTTACCATTAGAATCGTAAGTTCTTGACATTTTTCTAGGATATTCATGATTACATTCAGTACGAACTACCTTCGTAATATTTGATTTATATTTACTCAAATCTAAACCAAATGCTTGTTGCATTAATGCAACTTCATTTTGTCCATTTGCATTATTACTTTCGATAAAGCCACTACCGTCTTTGTCATAAAAAGCTCTTACTTTTGCAGTTTTCATATTATCAGGCAAACTTGTAAATTCAATTACAATATTTTCCTTTTTTTGAGGTTGCGCTTTTCTTCGTGGTTGTGCAGTACCTTGCACTTGTCCTTCAATTCGTAGTTCTGCCATATGTTTTCTCCTTTATTCTTCGTGTAATACTTTTTCTTTTTTTTTACTTTTTTAATTCTCGTATATTGATAAAGTATTTCACTTTTTAAGAATTGCTTGAGGTTAACGCGGAACGACTACTACTACGACTACTACTACGTTTGCGCAGATTGTAAAGATTTTTTTATTCAGCTTAATAATATTAAGAAATATTACAAACGCAAGCAGAACTTGGTAGGTAGTTGATAGGTTGCGTTAAACTATTTCATCCAGCACGGCAAACGTATAAACATTAATGGTGCAAAAAATTGCACAAGTTGCTTGAATGTTTTTGAACCGAAGTTCGTAAATGTTGTTCAATAAAATTTACATATTAATTTTTTATTCATGTTAATATAATATATAGTTAGGAGTATAAAAGGGGAGTTTTGATGTACGGATTAATATTAGCAGGTGGTTCTGGAAGCAGATTGTGGCCTTTATCAAGAGAATTGTATCCAAAACAATTACTTAATATTCAAAATACTGAAAGTCTTTTGCAAGCAACTTTTGAACGATTGGAAGACTGTATGCCTGCACCTAATATTATCAGTATGACAGGTGTTAAGCATTTTTCTAATGTAAAATATCAGCTTTCATCTATCTATGATAAGGCGATTGTTTTATCTGAACCTATATCCAAAAACACGGCTCCTGCAATCGCTTTAGCGTCAAAATATATTATTGAAAAATTCAATATTGACCCTGTAATTTTGGTTGTACCTTCAGACCACCTTATCAGCGATACAGACAAATTCGTTGCAACTGTTAAAGATGGTGAAAAAATTGCAGAAATGGGATATATTGTAACCTTTGGTATCAAACCATCTTATCCTGAAACAGGCTATGGTTATATTAATGTAACTAATACTCACATTGAAAGAGGATATAAGGTTAACAAGTTTGTAGAAAAACCAAATGCGAAACTTGCGCAAGAATATATTGATGACGGGAATTATTTTTGGAATAGCGGAATATTTATGTTCAAGGCTTCTGTTTTGTTAGAAGAATTGGCAAAATGTTCACCTGATATTTATTCAAATTTGAATAACTTTGATTTTTCAGACTCTGATGAAATTCCATTTACTGAGTATGATAAAATGCCGTCAATTTCTATAGATTATGCAGTTATGGAAAAATCAGATAAAATCGCACTTCTTAAACTTGAAAGCGATTGGAACGATTTAGGCAGTTGGAAGTCAATTTATGATGTTAGCAAAAAAGACAAAGACGGCAATGTAAAAATCGGTCATGTTTTGGATGAGGGTTCTAAAAATTCTTTGATGTATTCATCTTCAAAACTTGTTGCAACAATCGGATTGGAAGATACAGTTATTGTTGAAACAGAAGACGCAATTTTGGCTTGTAAATCTGATAAAACTCAAGATGTTAAAAAGATTTTTGAAACTTTGAAACGTCAAAATGACAATACGCATTTAGTTCACAAAACCGTTTACAGACCGTGGGGATATTATACTGTTTTAGCAGAAGGCAAAGGCTTTTTAACTAAAATGATTCATGTAAATCCCGGACAAAAACTTTCTGTTCAATCACACAATCATAGAAGTGAACACTGGGTTGTTTTAGAAGGTATGGCAAAAGTTGTTTTGGAAGGCAAAGAACATATTCTAAGCCCAGGACATAGTATTGATATTGATGTTAAAGAAATCCATTCTTTGCAAAACCCATATCAAGATAATTTGAAAATTATTGAAGTTCAAAAGGGTGATTTGTTAGTAGAAGAAGATATTATAAGATACGAAGACATGTACGGTAGAGTTTAATTTTTTTCTTGTATTTATTGACTATATTCTATATTTGTAGTAGAAAGATTTTGTAAGAAATTATAATATGGACACAGGGAATATGAGAATAAATAGCATAGGAGTTAATTACTCAGGTAATTATGCTCAAAAAAATAAACGTATCGTAAAACAACAAACACCGGTATTTCAAGCTAACAAAGGTTGTGCAAGATTTTTGGGCGTATCTTTGGGCGGAATTGGTACTATAGGCACAGCAAGTTTGTTGAGTGTTTTAGGTCAAGCAATATCAGATGTTGATATAGCAGCTTTTTCTGCAATTGTTGGTTCAGTATTTGCGGCATTTGGGTATGACGAAGGTCAGAATTTGGATAAAATTATTGAAGATGGTAAAAAGAACATAGACAATTTTGAAAAAACACATGGGCTTTCTGATAAAAAGTAATCTTCGTGTTACAATACTTCAATGAAGAAAAAGTTTTATCTAAAATCAATGGGATGTAAGTCTAACCAATTTGAAGGGCAGATTGTTGCTCAAAATTTGGTTGAAGCCGGTTATATTCAAGTAAAAAAACAAGAGGATTCAGATTATTATATTCTGAATTCTTGTTCTGTTACGCATAAGAGCGATAATGAAGCCTTATATTTATTAAGACACGCTCATAGTTTAGGTTTGAAAACTATTTTGACAGGATGTGTTGCGCAAATTGAAAAAGAAAAGTTACTGGCTGAACCTTATATAGATTATGTTTACGGCAACGAAGACAAGTTTAAGATTGCAGAACTATTGGAAGAAAATAAAGAATTTGCAGTAAAAGATTTGATGAGCGAACAAGAATTTTGTAAAGTTACTCTTGAAGACACTACAAAAACTCGCATAAGTTTAAAAATTCAAGATGGTTGTGATAATAGATGTTCTTATTGTGTAATACCTTATGGCAGAGGAAAATCAAGAAGTGCAGATTCGGACTTTATTATTAATGAAATAAATAAATATGTTGAGCACGGGTACAAAGAAGTTATTTTAACAGGTATTCATATTGGGCTTTGGGGTAAAGAGTTTGATAAAGAAATTTTGGATTTACTTAAAGAAATAGAAAAAAGAACTTCTATTCCAAGATATCGTTTGGGTTCATTAAATCCGCATGAAATCACACCTGAACTTTTAAACTTTCTTCAATCAAGCGAGAAATTTTGTCCGCATTTTCATCTTTCTTTGCAGTCTGCTTGTAATAGAACATTGAAGAGAATGAACAGACATTACAGCGTAGAATTTTATCTTGACCAAATAGAAGATATTGTTTCACGCTTTGAAAGACCGTTTTTGGGAAGTGATATTATTGCAGGATTTGTCGGTGAAACAGAAGAAGATTTTTTGACTACAGTAGAAAATCTTAAGAAATCTAAACTTTCTCAAATTCACACATTCCCGTATTCAATAAGAAGAGGTACGATAGCAGAAAAGATGGAAGGTCATTTGCCTGATAAAATTAAGGATGAGCGTGCAACCGTTATTAAAAAGATTTCAGCCGAAAAATATCAAGAGTTTGTAAATTCAAATATAGGGCATGAGGCAGAAGTTTTGATTGAAAAACGTCTTGATAAAAGTGGGAAATTTAAAGGTGTAACAAGAAATTATTTGACATTATTGTTGGATGATGGCGAATTTAACAGTTTAAAGAATGTAATTGTGAAAAAAGATATGATTAAATAGGTATTTTACAAAAATCCATTTTTCATGATATCATATATAAATATTGGAGTGGAAAATTATGATTACAATAAAAGATGTAGAACACGTAGCAAAGTTAGCACGTTTAGAATTGACAGAAGATGAAAAAGAAAAATTCACTAAACAATTGGGCGATGTTTTGAAACACGTTGACGCAATGAACGAAGTTGATACTTCTGACGTAGAACCGATGGCACACGCAATCGACTTTGTGAACGTAATGAGAGAAGACAAAGTTTATTACGAACAAACAAAAGAAGAACTGATGAAGAACGCACCGGACGAAGAGAACGGATTCTTTAGAGTTCCAAAAATTAATTAGTTAAAAAAAAGAGGGGTAACTGCCCCTCTTTTTTGTATTTATTATTAGCGGGTGGACACCTCATCCCAACACATTTTTCAAGGAGAGGGAGTTAAAATATTAAGGAGTTTTCAACTATGACAAAATATATTTTTATAACAGGCGGTGTTGTTAGTTCTTTAGGAAAAGGAATTATTGGCGCGTCTTTAGGTAAGCTTTTACGTGCAAGAGGTTTTTCTGTTGCTATTCAAAAGTTTGACCCTTATATAAACGTAGACCCCGGAACAATGAGTCCGTTTCAACATGGTGAAGTTTTTGTTACTGATGACGGCGCAGAAACAGACTTGGATTTGGGTCACTATGAAAGATTTATCGATACTAATTTTTCACAATTAAGCAATGTAACTTCCGGTAGCGTTTATCAAACGGTTATCCAAAAAGAACGTCGCGGAGATTATTTAGGTGCAACAGTTCAAGTAATTCCTCATATTACAAATGAAATTAAATCAAGATTAGTAAAAGCGCAAAAATTCTTTAAACCGGATTTTCAAATTATTGAAATTGGCGGTACAATCGGCGATATTGAAAGCTTACCGTTTATTGAATCTATAAGACAATTTAAATCTGAAGCAGGTATTGGAAATGCAATTAATATTCATTGTACATTGCTTCCATATCTTCCAACTTCGGGGGAATTAAAAACAAAACCTTCTCAACACAGTGTTAATCTTTTGAGAAGTTATGGTTTACAGCCTGAAATTTTAGTTTGTAGAACTTCTAAGCCAATCCCTAAAACGGAAAAAGATAAGTTGGCTTTGTTCTGCTCTGTTGCAAAAGAAGCGGTTATTGAATGTCGTGACATGAAAAGTATTTATGAAGTTCCGCTTGCTTTAGAAGATCAAAACTTTGCAGATGTTGTGCTTAAACTTCTTCAAGTTCCTACAAAAGCAGCGGATTTAACAAGATGGAGAGAATTAGTTAATAAAATTAATCATCCGCAAGGCAGTATTAAAATCGCGATTGCAGGTAAATACACAAAGCTTTCTGATGCGTATATTTCTGTTGTTGAATCAATCAAGCACGCAGGTTACGCTGATGATGTTAAAACCGAAATCAAATGGATTAATTCAGAAGACTGCGTAGACGCAAAAACTTGTCAAGAATTAATGAAAGATGTTGACGGAGTGATTGTTCCGGGCGGATTTGGTATTAGAGGAATTGAAGGTAAATTGAACGTAATTAAATACGCTCGAGAAAACAATGTTCCGTTCTTGGGAATTTGTCTTGGTATGCAATGCGCTGTAATTGAGTATGCAAGAAATGTTGCAGGCATGAAGGGCGCAAACTCTACCGAGTTTGATGAAAATGCTCAAATCCCTGTAATAGATTTGATGTTAGAACAAAAGAACGTTAAAGGTTATGGCGGTACAATGAGATTGGGTGCTTATGATTGTCACCTTAAAAAAGGCACAAAAGCACACGAAGTTTACGGCGCAAATAAGATTTCTGAACGTCATAGACACAGATATGAAGTTAATACCGAATATATTGAAGATTTGAAAAAAGCAGGTTTGGTATTCTCCGGCATGTCACCTGACGGAATGTTATCAGAAATCGTTGAATTGCCAAGTCTTGATTGGTTTGTAGCTTGTCAATTCCACCCTGAGTTTAAATCTCGTCCTGAAAGACCACACCCGTTGTTTAAAGGATTAATAGATGCCGTTGTAAAACAAAAGAAGCTTTCAAAATAATTTTGGGAATAATAAAATAAACAAAAAAATAGGCGGCTTATTAAGCCGCCTATTTTCGTATGAACGTTATGATTTAAAATTTATATTCAGGAATTACAAATACTTCGTTATTTGCGTCTTTTTCTACAAATTGCAAATAATAATCTAAAGCTTTTTCCTTAGAATTTTCATAAAACTCATCAGAAATAAGTTCTTTATGCAATTCAGTTCTTTCACCTGAATAATTGCCCAAAACTCTTGAGAATTTTTCAATCATTTCAAGGTTTTCTCCGCCTGCATAAGCTTTTGTTTTAGCATCAGTTCCTGATGGTCTGATTTCAACATATTTATCAGTGAATTCTAAATACGTTCCGTCACCAACGAATTTAACGGATTTTAAGTTGCCAAAATTCAATTCTGCAAACGCACCGTTAAGAACTTTTTTCACGGCATTAATATCTGCAATACCTTCTCTTACTGCAATCGCAAGTGACAAGAAGAACAAATCATTTTTAGTTCTTTGTTTTTCACCTTCAACTTTTGCAAGTTTAAGTTTTTCAATATCAGGTTCTGATTCGTTATAATAAGCGATATCTTCTCTAACGTCGTATTTTGCAATAATATTATTTTCATCAAAAATTTCTACCAAATATTCAGAAAGAGTTTTGTTATCTTCTTCCAACTTAGCAGCAAGCGCAGATGCTACAATGATAGCTTCTGTTGCGCTTTTTTCACGCATTGCAATTGCTTTTCTTCCTGCTAAAGATTCAATTAAGTCTTCTGAACCCATAATCATACCGCCTGATTCTTCGCCGCCGAAGATTAATCTTGGTTGAACGCCCAAATTGATTGAATTACCGAATACGTCATCCACAACAACTTCTTTATCAGGATTGTTTTTAAGTTGCAATTCAACCTTCTTCATAATGTTTGCAATTTCTTTAAAACCGACAGGAACGTTTACAACTTTGATTCCGTGTGATTTTGCCCATTCATCCCAGCTAAGAGCAGAAGCAGTTGTTTTAATCATAAATCTTGGGTGGTTTTTGAATTTGCCGTGTGATTTAAGTTGTTTAACACGATAGTTCATAAGCATTAAGAAAGCTTGGTTTGCGCTGTATACGGTCAAAATTCTGCTTTCATTAAGTTTGATATAAGAAATACCGTAATCATCAAGCATAGGTTCGTTTCCGATAGCTTCGATTTGGCAAACTGTTAATCTATCGTGGTCAGGGTCTGTAATTAAAACAATTGTACCCAAAGGGCAGTCAGCAAGAACTTTTTCATAATGCAAAGATTCAATTACAGGGAAGAATTTTTCTCCGTTTGGTCTTTTTGCCAAAACAGTCGCATCTACTGAATAATCATAAAAACATTTGTTACCTTTAGGGTCTGTATCGTATTTACCGATTGAATGGAAGAACGGATCTTCTTCCGTATTATTCCAAATGTATTTGTCTTGAATGCCTAATTTTTCAAGCACGCGGCTTAATGTTCTATATGCACAACCGCCAACGCATTCAACAAACAATTTTGATTTCATCTTTTTAACGCTGTCTAAATTTTGTGCAACGCCTGATTTTAAGTATTCAACATATAAATCAACGCCATCATTTAATTTTGACATAATTTTTTCATCAATTAACGCATCATTTTTTGCAGCGATTTTGATTTCATAAGAACCTTCTTTTTCAACAATATCAAAAATTTCTTGAATTTTATTTACAAATTCTAAAGATTCTTCCGGTAAATATTGGCTACCTTGAGAGTTTAAATCTTTTGTTGCAGTTTTAACAGAAATACCGTGGCTTGAAGTAATGTATTCACCGCCAACAAGGTCTAATTTGAACGCCAAGAATGAAGCTAACCATATTGGAATAGTTCTTCTTTCTTTTGGTGTAAGTGTTTTAATACCTTGTGCAGCTTGAATACGAGCAATTGCATCAAGATATAATTCTGAATTGTATCTAACTTCACTGCCAACAAGTTTCAAAACCTGTTTACCTTCGTATTTTTCACGTGCAACAAGAGCTTTTGCTAAAGTTGCAAGTACTATTCCTACAAGGTTAATCGGAAATCTTGTATCTTGTGGGAACAAAATATTTTGAGGTCCGCGAATACCTGCAGTTGAAACTTTTGCTTCTTTTGAATAATTAGCAAACCATTCAAGAAGATTTAAACCTTCAGGGTTTTCTTCCGAATGCGGATAAAGGTGTGCTTTTTTAAGCGTAAAAGTAAATTCACCTTCGTTATCAAAATTTAATAAATCAGAATTTTTTATATAATCAGGAGTTTTTTCAAAAACATTTTTGAACAACTCTTTTTCAAGTTCACAGCTTGGTTCTCTTTTTAACATAACTATCTCCTATTTGTCAGAGTATATTATATCATAAATTTAAAAAGATGTTTGATTAAACAAAAATTAAATTTAGCCTCATTAAACTTTATTAAAATATATTAATAAAACATTTACAATTCGTTCTATTTAAGTTAGAGTAAACTAGATGGAATTTGTACCGAATAGTCTACAATAATTACTTTTGTAGGCTATAGACAAATAAATAAGAATATATCATGCAAGACTCGTTAGTATTGAAATATAAAATAGGAGTGCCGAGAGCCCTATCATATTATAACAACTATCCATTCTATTATGGGTTTTTATCGTCATTAGGTTTTGAAATTGTTTTGTCAGATAAAACAACAACTAAGCTTATTAACGATGGCGCAAGTCATGTTGTGTCTGATACTTGTTTGCCTATTAAAGTTTTTGTGGGACATTTGATTAATTTGTTAGACAAAGGTGTTGATACAATTTTTGTACCGTCACTTCAATCAACTGATTATAAAATTAATAATTGCAGTAAAATAAGAGGTTTGCCAGAAATTATCAGAAATGTAATTGACAGACCTTTTAAAATGATTGAACCGACTTTGGATAAAACAGAAGGTTTAAATATCAAGGATTTTTGTTATGAAACAGCGCATCAATTAGGTATTTTTAACGAAGATTTAATTGAAATTGCTATTATGGCAGGTTGGGAATGTTATAACCGATTTATTAAAATGGCAAAATCGGGTGTTTCTCAAAAAGTTGCAATTGAAAGTGCTATACAAAATAAACAAGCGATTAAGAAAATGGAACTTGTTAAACCTTTGTCAGTTGTTGTTATGGCACATGGTTACAATTTGTATGATGAACGTCTTTCAATGCGATTATTGGATAAGTTAGAGAAAATGGGTGTTAAGGCGTTTACTTCTTTGAATATAACAAGAGAACAGCAGCTTAATTCAATAAAAGAATTGGGTGAAATTCAGTATTGGGCAAACGAATTGGATTTAACGGGAACGGCTGCTTATTATCTTTTGAATAACAGTGTCGATGGAATTGTTGCACTGTCTGCTTTTGGCTGTGGTCCTGATTCCTTGATGGTAGATGAAATCCAGTATCATGCAAATGAAAGAAATATGCCGATGATTCATTTGACAATAGATGAACATACCGGTGAAGCAGGCTTTGTTACAAGGTTAGAAGCTTTTGTAGATATGCTAAGTCGAAAGAAAATTAAAGCAAAACTTTTACAAAAATCAGAAAAGAAAACCGTTGAAAAATTAGAAGAACATAAAAAGGAAGAAAAGGTTTTAACAAAAGTATAAATGGGAAAATTGAATACATTACAATTAAATAAATATAATTCAGTTGGTGCAATTCATATTCATTCCGTTTATTCTGATGGAACAGGAAATATAGACTCAATTAGTAAGGCAGCGAAAAAAGCCGGTTTAGATTGGATAATTGTTACCGACCATAATTCTTTTGATATTGAAGAAGGTATTTATAACGGAGTTTACGTTATTAAAGGTGAAGAAATTTCACCAAAAGGCGAAAATCATTATTTGGCATTCGGAATTAATAAATATATTCAACCAAGTGACAATGCTCAACATAATATTGAAGCCGTTAAATTAAATGGTGGTTTTGGTTTTGCGGCACATCCTGAGGAGTCAGATTGCAGGCGAAATTCTCACCAGCCTATAAAATGGACAAATAAAAATATAATACCTGACGGAGTTGAAATTTGGAATTGGTTTTCTGAATGGGCTGATAATTTGGATGACGGAAATATTTTCAGTTTGATATATTCATATTTATTCAAAAATAAATTAGTGAAGTCGGCTAATTCTAATGTATTATTTTGGTGGGATAATCTAAATAATGCTTCAGAAAAAATTGTTCCTGCAATTGGTGGAATTGATGCTCACGCATTAAAAATTAAAGATTATATAATTCCGGTAACAATTTTTCCTTATGAATCAATGTTTAAAACAATTGTGAATGTGGTGACATCTGACGAGGAGTTTAAAACGGATTTTTTTGCAAGAAAAGAACAAATTTTTGAAGCACTTAAATCAGGAAGAAATTTGATTATAAATAGAGCCGTTTCAAAAGAAATACCCGTAATTAAAATTTCTAATCAAAAGCAAGCTGTAACGAGCGGTGAAAGTATAAATTTGGATAACGAAACTTTATTGAATGTTCAAACAAAGAAAAAGAGTTCAATCAAGATTTTCCATAACGGAAAAGAAATAAAATCTGTAATTTCAAATGGTATCAAAATGATACTAAGCGAGGTCGGTAAATACAGAGTGGAAATTAAGTTTGGAGAAAGAGGATTTGCGTACTCAAATCCAATAATGGTTTATTAAAGGAATATTTTGAAAGCAAAGATTAGTGAAGAACAATTGAATAAATATTCAAGAAATATGGATAACAATATTTCTGCTAAGAATAGAGTTATTGCGTGGCCGAGAATGGGCAGAATCGACATTCCGCTAAAAGCTCTTTTGCTTTCTTTGGGTGCAAAAATTGTTATTCCGCCTGCAAACAGCAATGAAGCTCTAGAAATGGGTGTTAAAAACAGTATTGAGGGAATTTGTTTACCTTATAAATTGAATTTAGCAAATTATATTATGGCTTTAGAAAACGGTGCAAATACTTTGATGATGTTTCAAGCTCCCGGGTCTTGCAGATTAGGCAATTATACAAAAATGGCTCAAAAAACTCTTAAGAAAATGGGCTACGAGTTTGATATGGTTATTTTTGATATGTACCAAAGCAAGATGAAACAAACTTTACAGGCATTTTGGCATGTTACGCATTGCTTAAATCCTCTCAGATATTACAAAGGTTTCAGTTTAGGCTTCAACAAATTCTTTGCGGTAGATGAAGCTCAAAAGCAATTATTTTACTATCGTCCGAGAGAAATTAAAAAAGGCGAAGCTGAAAAACTTTATAACAAATGGCTGAAAATTATTGATGAAACTAATTCTGTTTGGGGTGCAAAACAGTTAGTCAAAAAAATTAGAAAAGATTTTAAGAATATTGAAATTGATAAGAAAAAATACGTTCCTGTTGTGTTTTTGCTTGGTGAATTTTTTGTTCTTCTTGATCCGTATGTAAATCAAGATATCGAAAAAACACTTGGTGAAATGGGTATAGAAGTTCAACGCCAAATTTGGTTTAGTGATTGGCTTGAAGGAGTATTGAAACCATCATTTTTGAATAAAAAAGAATCTCATAGAGCAAGATGTGTGCGTTATGCAGAAAAATATATGAAACGTGCAATAGGCGGAGAGTGTATAGAAACAATAGGCGATACGGTTTATGCAGCAAGAAACAATGTTGACGGGGTAATTCACATAATGCCGTTTTCTTGTATGCCGGAAATTGTTTCACAAAATATTTTATCAAAAGTAAGCAAGGAAGAGGATATTCCTGTATTAACTTTAGTTCTTGATGAACAAACAGGCAAAGCGGGCTACATAACAAGAATTGAAGCGTTTATTGATTTAATTAAAAGAAAACAAATGAAGAAAACTAGAAATATAAAGGAAGAGGAGTTAGTTAATGTTTAAAAAATCCAGAAATAATATGACCTTAGAAAGGTTAAAGTATTACAGACACTTGGGTGGAGGAGCTTTAGAGTGTATCGCAAGCAGATTGTCTAAAAATCCTAAACCATTATGCTTTTCATTAATGGTTACAAGTGCTTGTAACTGTGATTGTGATTTTTGTTTTTGGAAATCTAAAAAAGGTCAAGATGATATGTCAAAAGAAGAAATCATCAGACTTTTAACAGAAGCAGGTCAAATCGGTTATATGGATTCTATTCTTTGGGGCGGCGAACCTCTTTTGAGAAAAGATTTTACAGAAATTTGTAAAGCATCACATGATGCAGGTTTATACACAAAAATTGCAACAAACGGTTGGTTTTTGGAAGAAAATCCTGGATTTGGTCAATATACAGATTTGATGTTTTGTTCTTTAGATGCAGTTGGCAAAGCACACGATGATATTCGTCACATGCCGGGAATTTGCGATAGAGTAATGAGCGGTATTGAGTATCACAAAATTCATTCACCAAAAATGAGAATTTACATTTGTTGTACGGTTTCAACTCAAACTAACTTTGAACAAATCAAAGAAGTTGCTCAATACTGTAAAGACGCTGATATATTATTATACTTTACTGTAAACAAAGCCGCATCAGTTCCGGGCGAAGCTACAAACGTTGTTGAAACAGAACTTGAAAACGACCAATTAGCGGAAATGTTTATCAAGATTAAGGAACTTAAAAAGCAAGGTTATCCGATAAGAAATTCATACTATTTTATGGATTATATTATCAACAAAAAGACTTATTATGAATGCCACTGGCCTCGTATCGCAACAGTAATCTATTCAAACGGTGATATGTTGCGTTGCTACGATAGAAAACCGTTTATTTCTGTAAAAGGCAGAGCATTAAAAGATGTTATTAAAGACCCTGTGTTTATTGAAACAGTAAATAAATGCAAAGACTGCAAACTTTCCTGCGTTGGTAACTATGCACTTGACGCTTCCGGTTTGTGGAAACTTGAATGGCCTGCAATTAAGTCATTGATGGAAATTGCTATTACATAATAGTTAAGAAATATGTGTAGAGAAATATAAATAAGGAATAAAAGAGTAAAAATGAAGAAAATAGCGATAATAACTATATTGGTATTATTTGTAAGTTCCGGGTGTTTTGCCGCGACTGCAAATTCTGTAAATAAGCAACAAAATAGAAATGTGCAGACGTATAGTAACAGAAATGTCTTTAACAAAACAACTTTAAAAACAAACAAGAATGGTAATTATTTTGAAGAAAATAATTATACAAATGGAGAGGCTTTTGAAGGTATGCAAATGGAAAAATCGCAGAGTGCATTTGCAAATAATTATCAAAATTTAACTTCTAGTGATAAATATGAGTTGAGCAAAGTAGAAAAATTGTTTAACGGTAATGAAGTTGAGGTTACATCAAATCCGCTTCGTCAAGTCGGTTATGATTTTTTTACAGCTCCAATTACTCAAAATATGAACTCTACAGGTAAGTTCGATGATAGTTATAAACTTACAATCGGCGAAAAAGTCAGTGCTTATTTATATGGTGATTCTGTTGATGTTGTCGCTATTTCAGGTTCAAATCTTCTATCTCCTGTTGTTCAAACGGAAGTTGATTCAAAAGGGAATATTTTTATTTCAGGTATAGGTGTTGTTCCAGCTGAAAATAGAAGTATTAAAGATGTTGAATCTGCAATCAATAGAATGGCTTCTTCGAAATACAATAATTTAAAAGTTCGCTTGAACGTAGCGTCCGGTCGTGACTTCTCTGTATTTGTTTACGGTCAGGTTAACAAACCGGGTAAAGTTGTAATTAATAATAATTCTTCGATTATAGATGCTTTGGGTGCTGCAGGCGGAGTTAAGAAAACAGGTACTTTGAGAAACATTTCTTACACAAGCAATAAAAAGACAAGAGCAGTCGATTTGTATAAAACTATTTTTAGCGGACAAGACGATGATATTATTTTACGTCCAAATGATAAAATCTTTGTTGGCGGAATCGGTAATGTTGTAGCGTTGAAAAATGGTGTTTCGGTTACAGGTATTTATGAAACGAAAGACGGCGAATCATTGCAAAAACTTGTTAGTTTCGCAGGCGGTTTACTTCCTGGAACTCAAACAAGCGAAGTTACAATGACAAGCTTGGATAAAGATTCTCTTCAAAGAACTGCGAAGAATGTTTCTTGGATTGAAGCAAGAAACACTAAGCTTTCAAGTGGTGATGTAGTTGAATTTAGAGAATTATATAATACTGCAGAAAACACTGTAACGCTTCAAGGTAATGTAAAGCATCCTGCGACTTTTGCTTACAAACCTAATATGAGATTATCTGATATTTTGAAAAGTGAAAATGAACTTTTGGAAGAAACATTTATTACTCAAGCCGTAATCAGACGTGTTTCAGGAAAAGATAATACAATTGAGACAATTCCGGTATTTTTGAAAGAATTTTTTGCTGGTGCAAACGATCCTCTATTACAGCCAAAAGACGTAATTAATATTTATAAAAATACTAATACAGAATTTGTTGATGTTTTCGGATGTATTAGCATGCCTAAACATCTTACGTATACCGAAGATATGCGTTTAGATGATGTTTTAACTGATATTCAATTTGTTGATTCAAATATTGAACAAGACGATGATAATAATGTTAATGTGTCTTTCAAATCTGATGATACTCCTGCTTTGGT
>CAKVGW010000025.1 GCA_934747325.1 uncultured Candidatus Melainabacteria bacterium
TTATAAAAATTGCGGACAATATTTTTGCCCCACATTCCCATACCTATAACTGCTATTTTTTGTTCTTTCATACTATTCTCCCCTATATAAAGATTATATTACAAGCCATGTTTTCAGTAAAGAGGGACTATAAAAAAGTTACTTTGCGTCTTATAATTATACGGAACGCAATTTTACAATTGTTTGTTTTCGTATTTATAACTCTTATAAGTTTTTAACCAAAAATTCTGTAAAATCTTCTACTTTGTATTTCCCAAAAGAAAACAAATTCAATGCAGCTTCACATCCCAAACAAGAGGTTAAAACGGTTTTTGCGCCGGTAGTTTTAATATTATTATGTTTACTTAAAAATAATTTAGACAAAATTTTGTATTCACTAATCTTTGTGATTCCGTTTAGTCCGCAACAATTATCAAAATCTTTCATTTCAATGTATTCAAGATTCTTTGTGTTATTTAAAATCCATTCGATATCTTTAAAATTGTCGATATTGCAAGGTTTGTGGAATGTGACTTTTTGCTTTTTCTTTAATGCTAATTTTAAATTATTTTCTTTTATATATTCAAAGATATTTTTTACATTAATTTTATCTGAAAAATTTTTTATCGTTTTTTCACAACTTGCGCATGTTGTTACAATATCAGTGATATTGTATTTTTCAATAAGTTGTAAAAAGCTTTTTTTAGAAGCTTCAAAGAATTCTGCGTCACCTCTAACCATGTAAGGAATTCCGCAACAATTAAAATCAGGAGTTAGAACTTCTATATTACAAGCGTTGAGAAGTTTTACAACTGCACTGTTGCCTTTTATTTTCCCGTTGCAGCCACCAAAATAAAGCACTTTTTTCTCAAATTTTTTAGATTTGATGTTTTTTGCAAAAATTCCTAAACATTTAACTCCAAATTCAAAAATGCAATATTTCTGAATAAAAGATATAATTTTTTCAAAAGGATGTTTTTTGAAATATTCGGTTTTGGCGGAAACTATAATATCAACTACATCAATTCCGCTCGGACAAAATTTAGAACACGCTCCGCATTTCAAGCACAAATCTAAGTAACGGTTAAGTTTTGCAGACATTTTCAAATCACCTTTAAGTAGTCCTCTAAGCATAATAAATTGTCCGCGAGAAACTGAGCAATCATTCCCTGTTATTTTATAAATAGGACAAACTGCCTGACATAGTCCGCACTTGGAACAAGAATGTATATTTTCTTTATACTCCGCTAAATTTTTCATAATTGTATTTTAGCATAATAACCATATTAAGTTTTGTAACAAAGATTTCTCTTTTTGAAATTGGAAGTTTTGAAAATACTTTAATAATACATAAGACATTAACAAAAGTTAGAAAAATGAGAGAGAAAGAGAATTTGGCCTTCCTCTTTAGAGGAAGGCATTATTTTAAGAATTCTTCAAGTAATTAACCAGGCCTTCAAGCGCCAAAGAGTAACTTAGTTCTTTGAAACCTACAACTTGTGCAATACAAACTCCTGAAATCAGTGATGTATGACGAAATTCTTCACGCGCATGAATATTTGTCATGTGAATTTCAACCGTCGGAATTTGTACTGATGCAATCGCATCACGAATTACTACGCTTGTATGCGTATAACCGCCTGCATTAATCAAAATTCCATCGTAAACACCTTTTGCAGATTGGATTTTGTCGACAATCTCGCCTTCGTGGTTGCTTTGCCAAACATCAACTTGAACGCCGAGTTCATTACCTCTTTGAATGACACCAGATTCAATATCTTTAAGAGTTGTTGAACCGTATTTTTCCGGCTCTCTAGAGCCGAGCATATTTAAGTTTGCACCGTTTATGAGTAAAATTTTCATGATTAAATCCTTTATTGAAGCTATTAAACCCACCCTTCACTAATTACAATATTTATTATACAATATACCTAAGAAGAATGCGAGGATAAAATGATAAACAAACGTTGGTATGATAAAGACCCGATTTTAAAAGAAGCTTTAGAACTTTTAAGACTTTCTCCTGATGAAACTAAATCCGAAGCTGCAGAATTTATGCTTCAATTACAAGAGCAAGTTGCAGGTGAAGTTATCGAGCACGTTTACGATATCATTAATACATATCAAGGTAAAGGCAATCGTTGGTACGATAATGACCCAATGATGTTGAAGGCTGTTGAATTATTAAGAAATGCTCCTCCAAAAGTTCAACGAGTTGCGGCTCTTAAACTTCTTATAGCATTAGAACAAAAGACTTTTGAAGGAGTCGAAATCTAGATGAAAGACGTTCAAAATCAATCAGATAATCGTGGTGTAGATATCCAAAAAGTTGGTATTAAAGGTATTGAGTTGCCTTTAATTATTCAGCGCAAAGACAAAGAAGATATTGTTATCTATTCAAATGCAACCGCAGGTGTTTCTTTACCGGCTCATTATAAAGGCACCCACATGTCACGCTTTGTGGAAGTTTTGAATGAATGGCGCAGTAAGCATACATTAGGCGTTGATATCAAAGGATGTGTAGAGGCGATTGTTAAACGTCTTGAGGCAAAAAGCGGTTATTTGAAATTTGATTTTAAATATTTTATTGACAAAAAAGCTCCTGTTACAGGAATTTCCGCTCCAATGTGTTATGATTGTTCTTTTGAAGGGATTCTTGATAATTATGGTGAAGAAGATGAAGAATACAGGTTTTTTCTATGTGTAAAAGTGCCTGTAACCACTCTTTGTCCATGTTCAAAAGAAATTTCAGATTTTGGTGCGCATAATCAGCGAGCTATCGTTTCGGTTAAAATAACTTATCCCGAAGACGAGCATATTTGGCTAGAGGATTTGGTTAAAGATATTGAAGGTTGTGCGTCTTGTGAATTATATTCTCTTCTAAAGCGTGAAGATGAAAAGTATGTAACAGAACACGCTTATAAAAACCCAATGTTTGTAGAAGATGTTTTGCGCGATGTAGTTTTATTGCTTAGAAATAATGAAATAATTGATTCTTTTGAAGTCGAATGTGAATCCATAGAAAGTATTCATAATCATTCAGCGTGGGCTTATCAAGCAGAAGGTTGTTAATAAATTCCTGTAATTACCCATTTGGCAAAATTTACAATTGTAATAAAACATGTTACAATGTCGATAAAAGAAGAGGGTAATATTATGAAATATTTAAAATATATTAAATCAATGATGCTTGTTGCTTTATCTGCGGGTATTTTGACAACAAGTGCCGTTTGCATAGAAAAAGTTTCTGCTCAACCGGCTACGCTTCCGGCAAAGAATTCGGCATCAGTAGAACAATCAGCAACGACTCAAGTTTTCCAAGTTGCACCGCTTATGGTAGTAAATCATCCGTCAAGTTACTTGAATAAAACAGTTTTAATGAAAGCTAAGTTTGATAAGTTTTCTACACTAGGCTTGGATTATAAACCGGCTTTTAAATCTTCTGATGACTATATTTCTTTCTTAATTAGAAGAGATGATTCCGCTCACGATATTCCGCTATCAGAAATGAAATTGTTCTTAAAACGTACGGAAGCGGAGAAATTTATTGATTTGAAAACTAATGACGAAGTAGAAATTAAAGGTGTTGTATTTTCTGATGCTTTAGGCGACGCTTGGGTTGATGTTAAACAATTAACCGTTACTAAAAAAGCCCCAGAAGATAAGAAAGACGGAGTTAAATAATTATGGCGCAAGTTGCAAGTAATGAAAAAGAAAAAAATAAAGATAAACAAACAAAAAAAGAAGTGTTTTTGACTGTTCACGGTCATTTTTACCAACCACCGAGAGAAAATCCTTGGTTAGAAGCTATTGAACAACAAGATAGCGCATTGCCGTTTCATGATTGGAATGAAAGAATCAATAACGAATGCTATAATCCAAACTCTGTTTCAAAAATTGTAAATTCAAAGAATCAGATTTTGAATGTTGTAAATAACTATGAATACATCAGTTATAACTTCGGTCCGACACTTTTATCTTGGATGGAAGAATTTGCGCCTTTAGCTTATGAACGTGTAATTAAAGCGGATATAAACTCTCGTCGTGCTCATAACGGGCATGGAAACGCGATTGCGCAAGTTTATAACCACATGATAATGCCTTTAGCAAACGAAAGAGATAAACAAACCCAAGTAAAATGGGGGATTAAAGATTTTGAATATCGTTTTGGCAGAAAACCTGAAGGTATTTGGCTTGCTGAAACTGCTTGTGACGACGACACTTTAAGAGTATTGGTAGAAAATGGAATAAAATTTACAATTCTTTCACCATATCAAGCGCAAAAAATCAGAAAAGAAGGTGAAAAAACTTGGCAGGATGTAAGCTGGGGAAATATAGACCCTGCACGTTCTTACAGATATTACATAAAATCTGCACCAGGTAAGTATATAGATTTGTTCTTTTATGATGGTGCGATTTCTCGTTCAGTTGCGTTTGACGAACTCTTAACTGATGGTAACAAGTTTGTTAATAGGCTTAAAGACGGTATTTCTGATTTAAGAAACTATCCTCAGCTTGTAAATATTGCAACTGATGGCGAAAGCTACGGACACCATACTAAATTTGGCGATATGGCTTTAGCTTACGCGATGAAGTTGAGAGTGAAAGATGCAGGATTTATTGTAACTAATTATGCAGAATACTTAGAAAAATACAAAAGTGATTGGGAAGTAGAAATTAAACCTGTTTCTTCTTGGAGTTGTTCTCACGGTGTTGGCAGATGGTCAGATGATTGTGGCTGTTCAACAGGTGGACACCCGGGGTGGAATCAAAAATGGAGAAAACCTTTAAGACAAGCGTTGGATTATTTGAGAGATGAAATGACTACTTTGTATCATAAACAAGGTAAAAAGTTCTTTAAAAATCCGCAAGCAACTCGCGATAATTACATATCCGTGATTATGGATAGAAGCGATATAAGTGTTAAAAATTTCCAAGATGAATATTTCTTGGATGATTTAACTGACGAGCAAAAAGTTAAAGCAATGGAGCTTTTGGAAATTCAAAGACAAGCAATGCTTATGTATACAAGCTGTGGTTGGTTTTTCTCAGAAATTTCAGGTATAGAAACCGTTCAAATTATGAAATACGCGGCAAGAGTTATGCAACTTGCAAAATCTTTTATGAAAAAAGATTTAGAAACTCCTTTCTTGGAAATTTTAAATGAAGCAAAAAGTAACATTCCTGAGTTTGGTACAGGGAAAGATGTTTATGAAAAATTTGTAAAACCATCAATTGTAACTTCTAAACAAATTGTCAGCCTTTGGGCTATTTCATCTTTGTATACTGATATTGAGGATGAAGAAAATGTTTATTGCTATAAAATTAACAAACATTCTTACAAGAGTGTAACTAAGGGTAACTCAAAGCTTGTAATCGGACATATTGAAATAGAATCAAAAGTAACTTTGGAAAAATCAAATATGATTTTTGCACTTCTTCAATTCTCAGGCGGCGATTTCCACTGTGCAATTAAAGAATATTCTGATGATTTTGAAACAATTCAAAAAGAACTTGTTAGAACTTATCTAGTTTCACCGTTAACGGAAATTATCAGAACAATTGATAATTATTTTGGCAAAGAATACTTTACGTTAAAAGATATCTTTATAGAAGAAAGACGTAAAATATTGCAAACAATGCTTAAAGGTAAGTTGCAAATATTTGCTAATACTTATGAATCAATGTATGACGAAGGTAAAGGTTCTATTTATCAAATGCAGACATTGGGCTTGGATATTCCTAAAGAGTTTAAAATTTCTGCTCAATATGTTTTGACAAAACAATTTAATGAATTGTTTATTGAATCTCGCGGTTTCTTGGATGCGGATATTATTCAACAAGCGTCTGATTTAAACTTTGAAGCTAAAAGAATTGGCATTGAAATTGATAAAGAACCGACTTCAAAGATTTTCAGCAAAAAGATTGCTCAAAACATAAATAGATTGTCTTATGCGCTTGATTTACAACAAGTTGATGCTACGCTCGATTTGTTGGATTGTATTGCAAAACTTGAGATTAAGGTTGATATTGCGGAAGCTCAAAGCTATTATTTCTCAAAAATTGTTGCAAATATGGAGGAAATAATCCAAAAAATCAGTTGTCAAGCTGACAGAGATTTAATTGTAATGCTGTTTGAAATTGGCGAAGATTTGAATATTAATATGGATTACTATAGACAAATGTTCAACAGAGCATTGGTTTCAGTAAAATAAAAGGTAAATTCATGAAAGTCATCATAACTTTTATTTTTATATTGTTCATTTCATTGCCCAGCTTCGCTGGTGGAGTAGGATATATAAATTATGATAAAGTTGTTCAGAATTATCAGTTTGCAAAAAATACGCTTATGCAAATTGAAGTTAAGAATAACGAAATAAAACAATACCTTATGATGAAGGAAAATGAATTTAATAAGCTTGAATCAGCGGTTCAAAAACAAAAATTTGAAGCAACGGTTCAAGCAGAACTTCGAACTAAAGAACAGGCATTTAATGATTTTAGAGAACGCAAAGAAGAAGAAGTTTATAATCGAATACATGCTGTTAGTGAAAAAATTCGTTTAGAAAAAGGTTTGGATGCAATAATCGATGCGAGAAGTGTTTTTTCGGGTGGTGTTGATATTACAAACGACTTGATACAAAAATTGAATAATTAATTAAAAAGGCGAGATTTTAAATCTCGCCTTCTTGATTTTATTCTGCTTCAAACATGTCTTTGCCAACTGCACAAAGCGGGCAAGTCCAGTCTTCAGGCAAATCTTCAAACGCTGTTCCAGGTTGAATTCCATTATCTGGATCGCCAACAGCAGGGTCGTATTCGTAGTGACAAACTGTACAAATGTATTTTTGCATAATATTCTCCTTTATTTTTACTTTTAAAGCTAAATTGGATAAAATGTTTATCCACAATCTTATACTAACGTAAATTGATGAAATATTCTATTGTAATTACAACATTTAATAAAATTTAAACCTATTTTAAAGATTTTACAATAACCTCTGCTACATTATCCAATTCAGCAAGTTGTTCTTCTTTTAATGTCGATTTGATGCAAATAGAGTCGTTTAGAATTTCAGAACCCTTAATTTTTTCCAAAATCTCTCTCATTTGGTTTCCGCAAGTTGGCGCCCAACTTCCGTTTTGGATAAGTACATATTTTCTGTTTTGTAAGTTATGTGCGCTTAAAACATGTAAGAATGCTTCCATTGATTCAAATATTCCGGCATTGTATGTTGTTGTCGCAAGAACTATGTGAGAATATTTGAAAGCTTCTGCCAGTACAAAAGACGAGTGTGTCATTGATACATCAAACATTTTAATGTTTTTAATGCCTTTATCTGCAAGTTTTGCTGCTACAAGATTTGCTACGCTTTCAGTACCGCCATAAACAGAAGAGTAAGCTATAAGAACTGAATTTTCTTCCGGAGTATAAGTTGACCATTTGTCATATTTTTCTACAAACAAATCTATATTTTGTCTTATAAGTAAACCGTGCAAAGGACAAATTAATTTTATATCAAGCGCATTTGCTTTTTTTAGTAACATTTGAACTTGTAAACCGTATTTGCCGACAATATTTGTGTAATATCTTCTTGCTTCATTCAGATAATCGCATTCCCAATTAACTTCATCATCAAACAAATTACCGTTTATTGCGCCAAAAGAGCCGAACGCATCTGCTGAAAATAAAATTTTATCCGTTTTATCGTAAGTTACCATAACTTCCGGCCAATGCACCATTGGAGCAAGAATAAATTGAAATTCATGTTTACCTGTATTTAGTGTATCACCTTCTTTTACTACAACTGCACGTGAATCAATATCAAAGTTAAAGAATTGTTTTATCATACCAACAGTTTTTGCAGTGCAAACAATTTTAACATTCGGATAAAGTTTAACTACTTCTGCAATTAAGGCGCAATGGTCAGGTTCCATGTGTTGCACAACCAAATAATCTAACATTTCCCCTTCAAGAGCTTTTGTTAAATTCTCAAAAAATTGTTCTGCACAAACTTTGTCAACCGTATCAAATAAAACATTTTTTTCATCTTTCAAAACGTAAGAGTTATAAGAAATTCCATCTTTTACCGGATAAGCACTTTCAAATAAACTCAGTTTTCTATCTGAACAGCCAATATAAAATAAATCTTCTGTAATTTTTCTGATGTTGTGCATAGTTAAATCTCCCTTGAATGCATGTTAATTTTAACAAAATCAATATGATTTTGCAAAAACTTCTAAAAAACTCTAAAATCAAAATTTTAGTATTCTAATAAAAAAGCTATTTTATGCTATAATGGGCTTATGATAGAGCTTCTGATTTTATTTGAATTAAATAGACGAGTTTTGACGATGTATGGAATTTCAAAGGAAATCCGTGCAACGTTCGCTGTTTTGACAACGCCAAGTTATGGAACAATTAAACCGGCTCTTACACGTCTTGAAAATGGTGGTTTTGTAAAAAAACAAAAGACCATGTCTGAAGGCGGGCGTCCATCTTGCTATTATTCAATTACAAAAGAAGGTGTTGAAGAATTGAAACGTCTTATAATGGCACCACCTTTAGAAAACCCTATTCAATTTTTTACAACAGCTCGTGTGAAACTTGCTTGTTCTGATTGTTTAAATAATTCAGAACAATTAGCAATGTTAAAACAATTGAAATTGAAAGCTGAAAATATTTTGCTTGATACAAAAAATATTATGAGCGAGAAAGAGCTTTCTTTTTATCCTAAAATGGTTTTTGATAACCTGACTTGCGAATATAAAAATTTTATTTCATTGTTGGAGGGTTTTGAAAATGCCTGCACTCATTAGCGGCGTAGTAGAAGATTCTATTGCTCAAGAATTGGAAATAGAAGAAGGTGATATTCTTCTTTCTATTGATGGCGAAAAACTTCAAGATATGATAGATTATCGTTTTATGTGTAAAAGTGAGTTTTTAACTATAGAAATCCAAAAGAAAAACGGTGAGATTGAAGAAATTGAACTTGAAAAAGATTATGATGATGATTTGGGTATAATTTTTGAAAGTGCGGTTTTTGATAGAGTTAAACCTTGTTTAAACAATTGTATTTTTTGTTTTGTGGCTCAACAGCCAAAAGGTTTAAGAAATACTTTGTACGTAAAAGACGATGATTACAGACTTTCATATTTGCAAGGAACATATATTACGACTACAAATCTTACAGATGCGGATAAAGAAAGAATTTCGTCTTTACATCTCGGACCGTTTTATATTTCAGTACATGTGACAAATCCTGAGTTACGCATCAAAATGCTTAGAAATCCAAATGCGGGCAAAATTATGGAGAATTTGAAATGGTTTAAAGAAAATGAAATTCCATTCCATGCTCAAATCGTTTTATGCCCCGGATATAATGATGGCGCAGAATTAGATAGAACTCTAAAAGACTTGACTTCTTTAGGTTCGGCTTTACTTTCTGTTGCTATTGTTCCGGTTGGTATAACTCAATTTAGAGATAGTGAATTAAAAACTGTTGATAAACAGGTTGCAGAAGAAACAATTAAAATTGCATCTAAGTACAAAAAAGTTTGTTGTTCAGATGAATTTTTCATACTTGCTGAAAAAGAAATTCCTAAAGCACGATATTATGGCAATTTTTCGCAACTTGATGATGGTGTGGGTTCTTTAAGAACAATTATGGATGATTTTGATACATTTGAACTTCCAAAAAGACTTTCTAAGAAGTTGAAAATTAGTTTTGCATGCTCAGTTGCCGCAAAATCCGCGTTTGAATATATAGCATCAAAATTAAACAAAATTGTGAATTTAAAATGCACAGTAAACCCTGTGAAATCGACTTACTGGGGTAAAAAT
Source organism: uncultured Candidatus Melainabacteria bacterium (assembly GCA_934747325.1). Lineage (GTDB taxonomy): Bacteria > Cyanobacteriota > Vampirovibrionia > Gastranaerophilales > Gastranaerophilaceae > CAG-196. Next base: position 9,824 of record CAKVGW010000025.1, read on the forward strand.
ATTACGGTTGCAGGACTTATTACGTCGGATGACTTGATAAATTCTGTGAAAGACATTGATGCTGATTATATAGTTATACCGTCAATTATGTTAAAACCATTTACAAATTTATTTTTGGATGGAAATTCTTTGGATTATGTGGTTGAAAAAACAGGCAAGAATTTTTTTGTTGCGCAAAATAATTATTCGGTGTGTGAAGTTATTGATTTGATTGAAACGTATGTTTAGAACGAACACCTCCAAGGATAGGGAGGTCGAAACTGTGCTGAACCTTACAGATTCGGGTAGGTTACAGCACAGAAAAAATAACTGATATCCATTCCAACCTGTCTTGGATTTTTCGGGCGAGCATAACATTTCAATAACAACAAATCCTTACGGATTTTTATTGTTATTTTCATGTTATTTGCTCTTACGGGCTTGCTCGCTTACGCTCGACATCGTCCTATCAAAAATCCGCTCTCCTGTAAGGCGAGGGAATGACCTAAAGTCGTTCGTTTTTTACATGCGCTAAACTAACGCATGTCACACCCTCCCTCGGGGCAGGGTGCCGAAGGTGGGAAAGGGTGTTATTAACATATAAGCCTCCACCCTAACCCTCTTCCCATAAAGGGAGAGGACCGCATTAAAGTAGTTCGATAGATATTTATGCCAACTAACTCTTTAGAATAACCTGTTCAATAAAAACTAGTAGCTTGGGTAATATACTCTTAATTATGCTTATTATTTAATTAAAATGTAGAAAACGATAGAATGCTAGCCGATAGGAGGATAACAATATGACAGCAGTTGTAGAAACGGAAAAACAAACGATTAGCGTAATTATAATTGAAGATTTTAAATTAACTCGTGTCGGGCTTAGATGTGCATTAAATGCAAATGAGGATATTCAAGTTGTAGCAGAAAGCGAAACTGCTACAGAAGGTTTAGAATTAATCAAAAAATATAATCCTGATATCGTTCTTATGGATTTAGGACTTGCCGGCATGAATGGTATTGAAGCAACTGTTAAAGTCAAAGAAATGAATAAAGATATTAAAGTTATTGCTTTAACTTCACACGATAGAGAAGAAGAAGTTATTGCCGCGTTATCATCTGGAGCTATGGCTTATTGTTTGAAAGATATTGACCCTGCAAAATTAGCAGATGTAATACGTGATGTTAAAAATGGAGTTTGTTGGTTAGATCCGCTTATTGCAAGAAAAGCTCTTGATGCTTTCCCAAAACAGGAAACAATCGGCATTCTTAAAGATAAATCAACGGAAGAGGGCAGAGTACCTTTGACCGATAGAGAATTTGAGGTTCTTAAACATTTAGTTGAAGGCAAAAGTAATACTGAAATAGCGAAGGAACTTATAGTTAGTGTACATACCGCAAAAGCGCATGTGTGTTCAATTTTACAAAAGATGTGTGTGAATGATAGGGTTCAAGCTGCAGTCAAAGCTGTTAAAGAAGGCTTAGTTTAGTGTTTATCTAATATAACAAAGGGTCGCTATAGAGTATTCTATGGCGACTTTTTATTTTTCTTTGTTTTTGGTACAATTAAAAACAAAAATGGGAGATATAATATTATGCTAGAACTATTGAAAAAGAGTGCAATGGAACAATCCAGAGCAATTCAAAATAAAGAAGTTTCAGCTGTTGAACTAACTAAAGCTTCATTAGATAGAATTAAATCTATTGATGAAAAATTAGGTGCTTTTAATTCTTTAACAGAAGATACAGCTTTAGAAACTGCCAAAAAAGTAGATGAAAAAGTTGCAAAAGGAGAAGAATTACCTCTTTTAGCAGGTGTTCCTCTTGCATTGAAAGATAATATGAACTTAGTTGGCTCTAAAACAACTGCATCAAGCAAGATTTTAGAAAATTTTGTTTCACCTTACAACGCAACAGCTACTCAAAAATTATTAGACAATTTAATTCCAATCGTTGGTAAAGCTAACTTGGATGAATTTGCAATGGGTTCTTCAAACGAAAACTCTGCTTTCAAAAAGGTTCACAATCCTTGGAATTTAAACAAAGTTCCGGGTGGTTCATCTGGTGGTTCAGCAGCTTCTGTTTCTTCTTGCGAAGCAGCATTAGCACTAGGTTCTGATACAGGCGGAAGTATTCGTCTTCCTGCAAGCTTTTGTGGTATCGTTGGTATGAAACCTACTTATGGTAAAGTTTCAAGATATGGTTTGATTGCTTTTGCGTCATCTCTTGACCAAATTGGTCCATTTGCAAGAACAGTAGAAGATGCAGCTGCATTATTAGAGGTTATTTCCGGTTACGATTACCATGATTCAACTTCATTAAAATTACCTGTTGAAAATTATAGAAACAGTTTAAATAATGATATTAAAGGTATGAAAATCGGTGTTGTTAAAGAACTTATGTCAGAAGGTTTAGCACCTGATGTTAAAAAAGCTCTTGAAGCAGCGATTGAAACATACAAAACTTTAGGTGCTGAAGTTGTTGAGATTTCACTTCCTAACTTAAAACATTCAATTGGTATTTATTATATTTTAGCGACAGCAGAATGCAGTTCTAACTTGGCTAGATTTGATGGTGTGAGATATGGTCATAGAACGGCTGACGCTAAAAATCTTCTTGAAATGTATTGTAAAACTCGTGCAGAAGGTTTCGGACCGGAAGTTAAACGTCGTATAATGCTTGGAACTTACGCTTTATCTTCAGGCTATTATGATGCTTATTATAAAAAAGCTTTACAAATGAGAAGAGTTGTAACGAATGACTTCTTAAAAGCGTTTGCTCAAGTTGATGCATTGATTTCACCAACTTGTCCGACTACTGCTTTTGATTTGGGTGCAAAATCAGAAGATCCGCTTGCAATGTATTTAACAGATATTGCAACTATTTCTGCAAACTTAGCCGGCATTCCTGCTATTTCAGTTCCTGCAGGTTTTGATTCTGAAGGAATGCCTATCGGTTTACAAATCATGTCACCTCAGCTTACAGAAGCTAAATTGTTTAACTTGGCTTACAAGTTTGAACAATCTCATGATTACTATAAACAAATGGCTAATATTTAGTTATAAAAATAGATAAATACAAAAAGCCCGATGAAAAAAATCATCGGGCTTTTTGTTTATTAAAATTAAGTTTTTTCTAAGCAATTTCAGCTCTTGTTTTTTCAGAATTGCTTGAAGCGTTACTTTGCGGTAAATGAATTAATTCAGCTGTGTTATCAATCTCATCTTGTTTTTCTACCATATCCTTTGTTACAACAAATTTTGTGATATCGTGTTTTGTAGGGATATCGTACATAACATCAAGCATTAATTCTTCTACAATAGAACGAAGCGCTCTAGCACCTGTTTTACGTTTAATTGCTTTTTTAGCAATCAAATCAATCGCTTCAGGTTCGAATTCCAAATCAACGCCATCCATTTCCATTAAGCATTTGTATTGTTTCAATACAGCGTTCTTAGGTTCTGTTAAAATCATCTTCAATGTTTTTTCATCCAATGCATCAAGAACCGCATAAACAGGAATACGGCCGATGAATTCAGGAATCAAACCGAATTTAAGTAAATCTTCCGGCTGTAATTTTTTTAGAATTTTAGCAGCAGCCTGTTCTTTTTCAGCTTGAGTTGGTGCAGATTTTCCAAAACCGATTGAAGTACCATCTTTAACACGATGTTCAATGATTTTGTCTAAATCAACGAATGCACCACCAACGATAAACAAGATGTTGCTTGTATCAATCTGAATCATTTCTTGCTGAGGATGTTTTCTTCCGCCTTGAGGAGGAACATTTGATAAAGTACCTTCAATAAGTTTCAATAATGCTTGTTGAACGCCTTCGCCCGAAACATCTCTAGTAATAGAAGTGTTTTCTGACTTTCTTGCAATTTTGTCGATTTCGTCAATATAAATAATACCTTTTTCAGCCTTTTTAGCATCGTAATCAGCGTTTTGGTACAATCTTAAAAGAATGTTTTCAACGTCATCACCAACATAACCTGCTTCTGTTAATGTTGTAGCATCAGCTACTGCAAACGGAACGTCAAGCATTTTTGCTAAAGTTTGAGCTAATAATGTTTTACCGCTACCAGTAGGACCAACAAGCAAGATGTTTGATTTCTGAATTTCAACACCGTTTGTATCAGCTTTTTGGTTATGTCTTAAACGTTTATAGTGGTTGTAAACAGCCACGGAAAGAACTTTTTTAGCATCGTCTTGTCCAACAATATGTTGATCCAAGTATTCTTTTATTTCATGAGGTTTTGGAATCGGTTTATCTTCAATATCTTCGTTTTTCTTTTCACCTTTTTCGCCTATTTTTTCTTTTTGTTCAAAAAATTCTTCATCTAAAATTTCGTTGCATAACTCAACGCATTCATCACAAATGAATACATCAGGGCCCGCAATTAATTTTTTTACCTGATCCTGCGTTTTACCGCAAAATGAACATTTTAACCTATCATTAGATGACATAATTTCTCCTGTTTGTTGACTGTTTAGATTTTAGTTTCTTATTGTAGTTGGGCAAGTATGCCCAACTACAATTCTATATTGAAAAACTATCCCTCACCCTCAAGGGGCGAGGGATAAAAATTTTTACATAGCGTCTTTTGTGATAACTTTATCAATCATACCGTATTCAAGAGCTTCTTGAGGTGTCATGATATAGTCACGGTCAGTATCTTTTTCAATTTTCTTGATAGATTGACCGGTATTTGAAGCCATAATTTCGTTCAAAGTCTTCTTAATTCTCAATATTTCTTGAGCTTGAATTTCGATATCAGTTGCTTGACCTTGAGCTCCGCCTAAAGGTTGGTGAATAAGAACTCTAGAGTGTGGAAGAGCCATTCTCTTACCTTTAGCACCTGAACATAATAGAAATGCACCCATAGAAGCTGCTTGACCTAAACAAATTGTTTGAACGTCAGCTCTAATGTGTTGCATAGTGTCATAAATTGCTAAACCTGCAGTTACACTACCACCAGGGGAATTGATATACAACATAATATCTTTTTCAGGGTTTTCACTATCTAACAAAAGAAGCTGTGCAACGATTAGGTTTGCAACCATATCATCAACAGGAGTTCCTAAGAAGATAATTCTTTCTCTTAACAATCTTGAGAAGATATCAAAAGAACGTTCACCTCTGCTAGATTGTTCAATTACTACAGGTACAAAACTCATTTCTTATTTTCCTTTCTTATTATGTATATAAGTGACAATAACATTATACATTACATAAACATTTTAACAAATAATTAATTCGTATGAAATATTCTTCTTATTGGGTCAAAGATATTCTAGCACAAAAACAAAAAAATAGCTCTATGTTTATTAATTTATAAAAAAAGAAAGCCCATTTACTGGGCTTTCTGGAACAATGGCGTATCTCTGTTTTGCAAACATACTCCAAATTGACAGCTTGAATTGTAATTGAAATTATTCTCGGACGGAGCAAAACTATTGGCTTCATTTCTTATATCACTCCTATTTAAAGGTGTGAGTCTGGCTTCAGGTGAACCGGAAAATTCTTTTATCTGACTATTTGGGTTGTAAATTGGTGAAACTTTTTCTCTAAAACCGGGAACAGAACAAACAGTTGCGCTTTCGTCTATAGAACACATTGCAAAAACAGGTGATAATGCGCTGACGATTAGAATTGATGACAATATAAAAATCTTTTTCATAAATTTCTCCTACAAAAATATAGAACCTTGTATACTCTTTGTTATATTGATATTTTAAAATTGTTTTCAGTTTTTTCATTAATTAGATAGGCTAAGACTTTCAGCTAATTTTTATTTGAAATAATCGCGTTTAAAAATACAACTGTGCTATACTTATATTTATGAGAATTAAAAGATTAGGGCTGAAAAATTATAGAAATTTAGGAGATGTAGAGCTGAGTTTTTCAAGCATGAAAACGCTGATAATCGGCAAAAATGCTCAAGGGAAAACAAACATTCTTGAAAGTATTTATTTTCTTTCTGATTTAAAAAGCCCTAGGACGTCAACAGTTTCTGATTTAATAAAATTTAATAAAGAAAAATTCGAAATAAATGCAGAAGTAGAAAAAAACAATACTAATATTGAGCTTGATTTTTCTTATGATTCAGAAAAGAAGCGCGAAATCAAAATAAACAAAGTTAAATCGCGCGTTAAAGATTTTAAATCCGTCGTAAAAACCGTTCTTTTTTCGACAAAAGACCTTTTACTCTTAAGAGGAACTCCGCAAGATAGACGTGATTGGCTTGATAGAGCAATTTCACAAATTTATCCTGCTTATGATGAAAGGCTTTCTAAGTATGATAAAATTCGTGTTCAAAAAAATAACCTTTTAAAAAACGAATTTGTCGATGAAACCTTGTATGATATTTATAACGAGCAAATGGTTATAACCGGAGCAAATATTATATTTTTGCGTAAAAAATTCTTAAGGGAAATTCAGAAAATTGCGTCATTAAAACACAAAATTATCAGTGATACAGAAGATTTTGGCTTGAATTACACTTGTCCTTGTGACGAAATCGAAGAAATTTGTGAGCACCTTAAACAGGAATTGCAAGAAAGACGCAGAGAAGAATTTGCCCGCAAACAGTCCTGCGTAGGACCTCATAGGGATGATATACAGTTCACAATAAATGGTTTGGATGCCACAAAATTTGCATCTCAAGGTCAGCAAAGAACCTTAGTTTTATCACTTAAACTTTCAGAATTAGAAATAATAAGAGAAAAAACCGGTTATTCACCAATCCTTTTACTTGACGATGTTTTAGCTGAATTAGACGAAGTCAGACAAAATTATCTTTTAAAATCAATAGAAAAAGATACTCAAACTATTATCACATCAGTTGATACAATTTTGTTTGAAGATGAATTTTTAAAAGATGTTATAATTTACAAAGTAGATGGAGGTAAAATCGTATGATTTTAGTAACAGGCGGAGCCGGATATATAGGAAGCCATTTGGTTATGGCGTTATTAGAAAAAGGCGAAGATGTGATTGTTTTTGATAGTTTAGAATTAGGGCATGCTGAAACAATCGAAACTTTGAAAAAATATGGCAATTTAAAATTTGTAAAAGGTAATTTAAAAAATTTAGATGAAATTAGAGGTGCTTTTTTAGTTAATAAAATTGACTCAGTTGTCCATTTTGCAGCGTATTCACAAGTTGCAGAAAGTGTTAAAAATCCTCAAAAATATTATTATAACAATGTTTATGGAACGCTAAATTTGCTAAACGCTATGCTTGAATTCGGAGTTAAAAAAATCGTATTTTCTTCAACTGCAGCTACTTATGGTGAACCTGTTTATACTCCGATTGATGAAAAACATCCGCAGCAGCCTATTAATCCTTACGGAAATTCAAAATTAATGGTAGAAAAAATTATGGACGATTATGATAAGGCGTACGGTTTAAAATCTGTAAGATTAAGATATTTTAATGTAGCAGGAGCTGATTCTAAAGCTAGAATAGGTGAATGGCATGAACCTGAAACTCATTTGATTCCAAATGTATTGAAGGCTAAAGAAGATAAAGTATTTAAAATGTTTGGAACAGATTATGACACTAAAGACGGAACTTGCGTAAGGGATTATATTAATGTTGAAGACTTGGCGCAAGCTCATATTAAGGCTCTGGAGTATCTAAATGACGTTGGTGAAACTAATTTCTTTAACTTGGGAACAACTGAAGGTAACAGTGTAAAAGAAGTATTCACAGCTTGTGAAGAAGTTAAAGGTACAACAATTCCGCTTGAAATTTGTCCAAGACGTGGCGGAGACCCTGCGACACTTGTTGCTGATAATAAAAAAGCAAAAGAAATATTAGGCTGGATTCCGCAGCATGATTTAAAGGATTGTATTAAATCTGCTTACGAATGGGAAAAAGTAAGTCAATAGATTACGAAAAAGCAAGGACTTTGAAGTCCTTGCTTCTAATAGGGTAAATATATCCCTCAAAATTATAGTAAATTCAATGCTATACTTGGGGTTTGGTTTGCTGTTGCCAACAATGTTGCTGAAGCTTGTTGAAGAATTTGAGCCTTGATATAATTTGAAGATTCTTCTGCAACATCCGCATCTCTCAATGTTGATAATGAAGATGTGATGTTTTCAGTTTGAACGCCAATTGATTCAACAGCTGATTCGATTCTGTTTTGTGCAGCACCTAATGTGGTTACACGACCAGAAATATTGTTAATAACTTCATCAATTTTATCAAGCATTGTACCTGCTTGAGTACCTGTTTCTAAGCCTGCGCATTTTTTAGCTACATCTGCTTTTGCTTCTCCAAATAAAGTGTTAATATCAGCTTTAGCAAATAAACTTTTATCTAAAACGATTTTGCTATCGTCATTACTGTATAGACCAACTTGAAGATTGATGTCGTTTTTCATTGAACCGTCCATCATTTTCAAACCGTTAAATTCACAGTTTGCTGCAATACGGTCAACTTCATCAAGTCTTGCTGTGATTTCTGATTGAATTGCCTTTAATGAATCAGAACCGTAAGTTCCGTTTGCTGCTTGTTCTGTCAAATCTCTTACACGTTGTAAGTGTGATGAAACTAGAGAGTAGGTGTCTTCTAGTGTTGTCATCATGTCAGCACCTGTTGCTGCGTTGTCTGCTGCTACATCCAATGAACCTAGTTGAGTTTCCCAATTTCTTGCAATTGAATAACCTGCTGCGTTGTCTGATGCGTGGTTAATTTTGTAACCGGTTGTCATTCTTTCAATCGCGTTGTTCAATGAAGATGTTGCTTTGCTCAAATTTGATTGAACAATCATTGAAGATAGGTTTGTGTTAATTGTTAGTGCCATGTTATACTCCTTTCTGGCTTGTCCTACATGATGCATCCTTGCATCCCATATTTGTTTAATTCCACACTTCAAAATTTAATAACGTTTTTTAATTTAAAGATTTACAAATCGTTACAATAGAGGTCCAAAAAACGCGTTAGTGCTATAATTTTCCATGAAGGTAGGAGTTAGAATGGGAAAGATAGTTATAGATAACAGCCGTTGCAAATCATGCTACATTTGCACAACAACTTGTCCGAAAGGACTTATAAAAAAAAGCAGTAAAACAAATCGTCTTGGTGATTATATGGTTGAATTTGATGATCCTAAAGGCGAATGTATTGGTTGCGCGATGTGTGCAAAAAGATGTCCTGATATGGCAATTACAGAGGTTTATAGATAATGGAAAAAGTTTTAATAAAAGGAAATTATGCAATAGCGCAAGCTGCCGTTAACGCAGGTTGTCAATGTTATTTTGGTTATCCGATTACACCGCAAACAGAAATTGGTGAATATTTAAGCGGAAAAATGCAAGAATTAGGCAGAGCTTATGTTTGTGCAGAAAGTGAATTGGGCGCAATAAATATGGTTATGGGCGCAGTTGCAACAGGTATAAAGGCTATGACTTCATCATCTTCTTGTGCGGTTGCACTAATGCAAGAGGCATTGTCTTACGCAGCAGCAGACGAATTGCCTGTAGTGCTTGTAAACGTTATGAGAACAGGTCCGGGCTTAGGTTATATCTATCCTGCTCAAGGCGACTATAACCAAGCTGTTTATGGTGGCGGAAACGGTGATTATAAAATTATCGTACTAGCACCATCAACTGTTCAAGAATGCGTAGATTTGACTTATAGGGCATTTTATCTTGCGCAAAAATACAGAAATCCTGTAATTTTGTTAGCTGATGGTCTTTTAGGTCAAATGATGGAACCTGCAAGCTTCGGTGAATATCCTTATCCTGAAGTTGATGTTTCCTCTTGGGCTTTAACAGGTGCAAAAGGAAGAAGTGCAAGAGCAATTTATTCTTGTGCTCCGGATGAAAAAGCTCAAATTCAGCATATTTATGACTTACACAAAAAATTTGATGTTATCAGAGAAAATGAAACAACTTACGAAGAATTTAATACAGAAGATGCTGATGTTATTTTAACGGCATTCGGTTCTATGACAAGAAATATCAAGGCTGCAATGAATGTATTAAGACAAAAAGGTATTGAAGCAGGTTGCTTTAGACCTGTTACTTTAAATCCGTTCCCTGCAGAAAGAATTTCTGAATTGGCTAAGAGCGGAAAAAACTTTATTGTTGTGGAAATGAATATGGGACAAATGTTCAAGGATGTTAAATATGCTGTTAATGGTCAAGCTAAAGTAGATTTGGTTAACAGACCTTGTGGAGAATGGTTAAGCGTTGAAGAAATCGTTTCTTCCGTTGAAAATATTTTAGAAGGGAGAAAAGAGTATGCAACAAGTATTTAGTATTCCAAAATCATTCAAAAAAGACTTTAAGTATACTTTTTGCCCGGGATGCGACCACGGTATAGCAATTAGATTGGTTGGCGAAGTTATAGATGAATTGGGAATTAAAGAAGATATTATTTCATCGACTTCTGTCGGATGCTCTGTATTCCTTTATAATTTCCTTGATATAGATGCAGTAGAAGCACCACACGGAAGAGCATTAGCTTCTGCTACCGGTGTAAAGAGAGCAAGACCTGATAAAGTTGTATTTACATATTCGGGTGATGGCGACTTTGCGTCAATCGGTTTGGCTGAATCTATGCATACAGCATTAAGAGGCGAAAAGATTACGGCATTTTGTTTAAATAATACAACTTATGGTATGACAGGCGGACAATTAGGACCTACAACAATGATGGGACAAGTTACAACGACATCTCCGACAGGTAGAAACGCTGATTATTTCGGATATCCGATTAAAGTTGCAGAACACATTGCTTTGTGCGATGGAACGGCTTTTTCGGCAAGAGTAGCTTTAGATTCTGTTCCACATATAAATCAAGCAAAACAAGCTATTAAAAAAGCTTTTCAAGTCCAATTAGATGGAAAAGGTTTCGGGTTTGTAGAAATTCTTTCTTCTTGCCCAACAAACTGGCATATGACACCGGAAGGCGCGCATGAAAGAATTAGAACCGAAATGATTCCGGAATTCCCATTGGGCGTATTTAAGGAAGTTTAAACCTTTACAAAATATTTATGATATAAGGTACAAATGATAAAATATTATTTTGTTATTTGTGCCTTATATGCTTCTAAAGAGCCTTTTCCCCTAATATAATTTATAGCAGCTTTGAATGCTTCTACGTTATCATTTTCAAGCTCATTGGATTCCATAGATACATTGTTCGGATGCTGGACGTTTCCTGTATAATTCCAAACAACATTGGAATCCGTTGTCCAAATACGTCCTTTACTGGTTCCGTCTTTTTCGTAAATTTGTTCAATATTTCCTTTAGGGTAGCACATTTCAATAGAAGTTAAATGAGCCTCATCGCCGTTTATTTCGTGTGTTGAAATGATAAAACTATTATCTTTATTTAAAATACTTTTTTTAATAACATATTTAGATTCGTGTGTGCCGTTTGATGGTTGATTTATTAAATATTCAAGTTTTATTTTATTTTCACTGGGTAGATTTGCAAATCTTTCTTCACCGGGCTTTAATAGACCTTTTTTTACAAGGTTTTGTAATTCAGAGTTTCTTGCTAGTTTTGTTGAAATCCAGTATGTCATAATGAATGCCTTATGATTTTTATATAATACACATTCCTATTAAGTGTATTGAATAATTAAATTTGCCATTTATTTATTAATTGTAAACAAATTGTTACAAATTAAATTTTCAAATACTATATAATTTTTACGATTTTAATAAACATTTCTTGTCTATCCCTTTATTTCGTGCTATATTTGAGTTAAGATTATTGTCTTTTATAGGGAAGGAGTACTATGGAAACTAATTTTATATTTGCCGGTTTTGGCGGTCAGGGTGTTCTTTTAGCAGGTACAGTTCTTGCAAACGCGTTTATGTTAGAAGGAAAAAATGTTACGTGGTATCCTTGCTATGGTGCTGAAATGAGAGGCGGAACCGTAAACTGTGAAATTGTTGTTTCTGATTTTGAAGTTAGTTCTGTTCACAAACAAGATACTGATTATGCAATAGTTTTAAACCAGCAATCTTTCGACAAGTTTGTTAAAAGAGTAAAAAAAGGAGGAACAATCGTTGCGAATTCTACGCTTGTAGCAGAAACAAAACCGCGTGACGATATTAAATATGTATTTGCACCTATGACAAAATTAGCAAACGATTTGGGAACAAGCAAAGTTACGAACGTTGTTTCTTTAGGTGTCCTGGCTTCTGTTTGTGATGTTGTAACAAAAGAATATTTAGCAAAAGGGATTGAAAAAGTTTTGGGCTTAAAGAAAAAAGACTTATTACCGCTTAATTTAAAGGCGCTGGATGTAGCTTGTACAGGTTGTGTGTAAAAATATGAGCCTTATTTCAATCTTAAAGCGTAAAAATAAAAAATATTTATTTACAACTCCGAGTCATGCAGGAAAACTGTGTATTTATCATAAATTTTACCAATGGTATCGTTCAGATATTTCAGAAGTTGATGCTTATAATCCTGTAAAAGCGTTAGAAAAAGCAGAAGTTAAAGCTGCTCAGATTTATGGAGTAAAATCTACTGATTTTTTAACAAATGGATCTTCAAGTGGAGTTATTGCTGCAGTTTTGACGGCTTGCAAGCAAGGTGACAAGCTTTTAATTTGGAATAAATCTCATCCTTGTCATAAAAATGCAGGCATACTTGCAGGAGTAGAAATTGTAGAGTACGAACTTCCATATAACGAAGAGTGGGGAATTTTTGAGGGGTTAAATAATATTGAAACGCTTTTAGATAAGCATTCTCCAAAGGCTATAATTGTAACATCTCCGAGTTATGAAGGAATTGTTTCTGATATTCCAAAAATCAGTGAAGCTTGTAAAAAGCGTGGAGTTTATTTGATTGTAGATGAAGCGCATGGTGCATTGTATCCGTTTTCTGACGAACTTCCCGAAAGTGCTATAAAGTATGCGGATTTTACGGTTCAATCCTTACATAAAACAGCCGGCGGAATTAATCCTACCGCACTTTTGCATTGCAATTGTGAACTTAATACAAAACCTGCGTTAAAAATGATTACGACGACATCACCGTCCTATCCGATGCTTGCAACGATAGAAGCTAATATAAATTATTTAAACAGTAAAAAAGGACGCAAAAAGATTGCAGAATTAATTTCAGAAATTAAAAAAATTAAATCAGAACTTACAAATTTGGATTTTTACGGTGATGATATAACAAAAATTTTGGTAAAAAAACACGGATTGAGTGGGTTTGAACTGTCAGAAATTCTTTTTGATAAATTTAATATTGAAGATGAAAGAACGAACGAAAAATCAACAATGCTTTTGACCGGTTTGGGTACAACAAAAGAAAAACTAAGAAGTTTATTGCGTTTAAAAAGAATATAAAAAACTCTAGAAGTAAAATTTCTAGAGCTTTTTTATTATTATTTTTACTTTGTTGTTATTATTTTGCAGGATTTACATTGATAAATGGTACCGAATTACCTAACATATATTGTGGCATTTTGCCGTCCCATTTTTGAACCGCTTCATATTGAACCAAAGACTTGTTCTGGCTTAATGC
>CAKVGW010000026.1 GCA_934747325.1 uncultured Candidatus Melainabacteria bacterium
CCAATGTATTCCAAACAATCTTCCAAAGAAAGTTCTTTATGAGCCTGTAAAGTTACCATTACATCAGCTGTCGCACTTCTCATATTGGTTAATTTTTTAGTCTTACAAATATTAACTACGATATCTTGAGGTCTGTTCCCTTCACCGATAATCATGCCTCTGTATACCTTAGTTTTTGGTGTAACAAAGAATACGCCTCTATCTTCAAATTGAGCCAAAGCGTAAGGAATAGCTTCACCTTGTTCGTGAGCCAAAATAGAACCGCTTCTTTGTTTTGGAATTTCACCGGCGTATGGTTTGTATTCGTCAAATGTGTGATACATAATGCCTTCACCACGAGTCATACGGATAAATTCTGAACGGAATCCAATCAATCCTCTTGCAGGAATTGAAAATTTCATATTTGTTCTACCGTTAGCATTCTGCATCTCAATCATTGTAGCTTTTCTGCCTGAAAGCCTGTCGATACAAGAACCTGCATAAGTTTCAGGAACGTCTACCAACAAGTTTTCGAAAGGTTCTTGCAAGTTTTCACCTTCACCTTTAAAGATAACTTCCGGTTTAGAAACTTGGAACTCGTAACCTTCTCTACGCATTGTTTCAATCAAAATGCCCAAGTGAAGTTCGCCTCTACCGCTAACTTTGAAACAATCAGTAGAATCAGTGTCTTCAACTCTCAAACTTACATTCTTTTCTAATTCATCATAAAGTCTTTTTCTAAGTTGTCTAGAAGTTACAAATTTACCTTCTTGACCTGCAAACGGACTGTCATTAACTGAGAAATTCATTTGCAAAGTCGGTTCATCAACCTTAATTAAAGGCAATGCTTCAATGTGATTAGGGTCGCAAAGAGTTTCACCGATATGAATATCGGAAAAACCAGCTATACCAACGATATCACCGGCTTCTGCAGAATCAATTTCTACACGTCCTAAATCGTGGAAACCGAAAAGCTTTGTAACTTTTCCTCTTTCAACAGAACCGTCTGCTTTAACCCAAGCGACTTGGTCTTGTGAGTGAATAACACCGTTTACTACACGGCCGATAACGATTCTGCCTACGTATTCGTTATAATCAAGAGTTGTTGCTCTGAATTGGAAAGGTTTTGTTGAATCACCTGAAGGTTCTTGAATATTTTCGATAATGCAATCCAAAAGCGGAACCATATCTTTTCTTTCATCATCAAGATGTTTAATAGCAAAACCGTTCAAACTGCTTGCGTAAATATAAGGGAAGTCGATTAAGTCTTCTCTGTCCGTTAATTCCGTGAACAAATCAAAAACCTTGTCCAAAGTTCCATCAGGATCTGCTGCCGGTTTATCGATTTTGTTGATTACAACAATAATTTTGATACCAAGTTCCAACGCTTTTGACAGAACGAATCTTGTTTGAGGCATTGGGCCTTCTGCTGCGTCAACGATAAGTAAAGCACCGTCCACCATACCCAATACACGTTCAACTTCACCGCCGAAGTCCGCGTGCCCGGGGGTGTCGACTACGTTGATTTTAATACCTTTGTAGTCGATTGAAATGTTTTTAGAAAGAATTGTAATTCCTCTTTCTCTTTCTAAGTCGTTGCTATCTAGAACACGTTCTTGAACTTGTTGGTTTTCTCTAAATGCACCGCTTTGTTTAAGCATACAGTCAACCAAGGTTGTTTTACCGTGGTCAACGTGAGCGATAATAGCGATGTTTCTAATATTCTTATTTGCCATTCTTTTAATCCCTATTTCTTCTAGTGTTGATTTTACACTTATATTCTAAAACAAAAATTTTTATTTGCATAATAAAAATTTACAATAACCCAAAAGGGCTTTTCACAAGTGAAAAGCCCTTTTGAAAATTTATAATCTTGCATTTTTCGGAACCACCGTAACTCCGCCTTCTGAAACATAGAATCCTCTTCTTATATCTTCATCTCTATCAACACCGATTTTTGTATAAGGTGGAACATCTACGTTTTTATCAATAATTGCTTTTCTGATTTCAGAATAACGTCCGATATTAACATTTTCCATTAAAATACTGTCAGAAACTTGAGAATAACTGTTAATTTTAACTTTAGGCGAAAGAACACATCTTGAAAGCATACCGCCCGAAACAATGCAACCTTCTGATACCATTGAATTTGTTGCCATTCCGACTCTATCACCTTGCTGCCAAATGAATTTTGCCGGCGGATAGTTATAATTAAAAGTCCTAATCGGCCACTCTTTAGAATATAAGTTCAATTCAGGTTCATAGTCCAATAAATCCATATTTGCCTGCCAATAAGCGTCAATACAGCCGACATCGCGCCAGTAACCTTTTTCTTTTTCAGTAATTCCGGGAAAATGATTTTCATTGAAATTGTAAATAAAAACATTTTTACCCTGATTTAAAAGCATAGGAATAACATTTTTTCCAAAATCATGATTAGAACCCTCGATTTTTGAATCTTCTTCTAAAGCATCTACCAAAATTTGTTTATTAAAAATATAATTACCCATAGACGCTAAGCACATTTTAGGATTATTTGGCATAGCTTTTGGCGGAGTTTGAGGCTTTTCAACAAAACCTGTCAGACGCCAATTTTCATCAACTTCAATGATGCCAAATTCATGAGCTTCTTCTATTGGAATTGGAATGGCAGAAATCGTTAAATCTGCATTTCTTTCTTTATGAAAATCAAGCATTTGCCCAACATCCATTTTATAGATATGATCACCACCAAAAACACAAACATAGTCAGGTTCTTCATCGTGGATATGAAAAATATTTTGATAAACTGCATCGGCTGTGCCTTGATACCAAGCCCCGCCCGTTCTCATCTGCGCAGGCACTAAATCTACATATTGATTTAAAAAAGGTGACAATACCCAACCCTTTGAAATATGTTTATTCAAAGAATCTGATTTATACTGTGTTAATACTTTTATCTTAAAAAAGCCTGAGTTAATAAAATTGTTTAAAACAAAATCAATAATTCTATAACGTCCGCCAAATGGAACAGCCGGCTTTGCTCTGTCTTGAGTAAGCGGAAATAAACGTTTTCCTTCACCACCTGCCAAAATCATAACCAATGCGTCATCTATTGACATATAAACCCTCCTAAATATTGTATCTATATTTTAACAAATTTTAATAAAAATTGCACTTATTTTTTAGTAAAAATCAAAAACAAAAAGCATTTATTTCTTCAACGCTTGTATTATAATAAATTTAGACAAAAGGAAATATTATGAAAACAGTAAATACGTTTCAAAGACTAAAAAATAACAATGAAAAAATAACAATGCTAACAGCTTATGACTATTCAACCGCACAAGTTCTTGAACAAGCTGAAATTGACGGAATTCTTGTGGGTGATTCTCTTGCAATGGTCGCTTTAGGTTATGAAAATACTTATAATATTACAATTGATGAAATGACTGTGTTTGTAAAAGCTGTTGCACGCGGTGCAAAAAATTCTTTCATAATCGGCGACATGCCGTTTATGAGCTATAATTTATCAGTTGCACAAGGTTTGGAGAATGCTTCTAAAATGATTAAAGCCGGCGCATCAGGTGTTAAATTGGAAGGATGCAATGACCACATTTTAACTCTTATAAAAAGATGTGTGGAATCAGGAATTCCAGTTTTAGGTCATCTTGGTTTTACTCCACAGCTTATGAACACAATTGGCGGACATAAAATTCAGGGAAAAACCTCCGAAAAAATTGAAGAGATTTTAAGAAGCGCAAAAAAACTTGAAGAAGCTGGTTGTTTTGCAATTGTTTTAGAATTGATGCCTGAAGAGAGTGCAAAATATGTAACTGAAAACTTAAATATTCCAACAATCGGAATAGGCGCAGGTAAATATTGCTCAGGACAAATTGTAGTAACCGATGATATTTTAGGCAAATTTACAGATTTTGCGCCGAAGTTTGTAAAAAAATATGCAAATTTGCATGACACGGTTTTAAATGCAGTAGAAGAATATATTGCGGAAGTAAAAAATGAACTTTTTCCATCCGAAAAAGAATCATTTGAATTAAATAAAGAAGAAAAAACTAAATTAGCTTAGTTTTCAAGCGGAGATAAAAATGATTAATAGAAGAAAGTCAAAACAAATAACAATCGGAAATGTAAAAGTAGGTGGCGATGCACCAATAAGCGTTCAATCAATGTGTAATACAGATACAAGAGATGTGGCTAAAACACTTGACCAGATTAGCGAATTAGCTTCGGCAGGATGTGAAATCGTTCGTCTTGCTGTTTTAAATAAAGATGCAGCCGCTGCTATCAAGGATATCGTCGCAAAATCACCTGTTCCTTTGGTTGCGGATATTCATTTTGATTACAGACTTGCTTTGACTTGTATCGAAAATGGAATTCATGCTCTTAGAATTAACCCTGGAAATATCGGGAAAAAAGAACATACAATAAAAGTTGTGGAAGCCGCTAAAGCTCACGAAGTTCCAATCAGAATCGGTATAAACGCAGGCTCTTTGGAAAAAGAATTTGCAGAAATGGACATTCCTTTACATGAAAAAATGGTTTTAAGTGCAATGCGCCACTTGGAAATTTTGGAAGATTTGAATTTTTATAATACAAAAGTTTCATTAAAATCTTCTGATGTTCCAACAACGATTGAAGCTTATCGCTTAATGGCTAAAAAAGTTGATTATCCGCTTCATTTGGGTGTTACGGAAGCAGGAACTTTAAAATCAGGTTTAATTAAATCATCAATCGGCTTGGGAACTCTTTTGAGCGAAGGTATTGGTGACACAATAAGAGTTTCTTTAACAGAACAGCCTGTAGAAGAAGTACATGCCGGATTTGGAATATTAAAGGCTTTAAATTTGCGCCAAAAGGGTGTTAATTTTATTTCTTGTCCAACTTGTGGACGCACTCAGATTGACTTAATTGGTTTGGCTAAAAGGGTTGAAGAAAAATTCAAAAATTTGGATTTGCCGATTACAATTGCTGTTATGGGATGCCCTGTAAATGGTCCTGGAGAGGCTCGTCATGCTGATTTTGGTATAGCTGGAGCAATCAAAGAAGGTTACATTTTTAAGAAAGGTGAAATTATAGCAAGAGTTCCGGAAGCCGACTTGATTAATTCATTAGAAAATATTATAATGGAATCATATAGTTCAGATAAATAAGAATGGGTGTTATGAGAAAAAATTTATTATTAGTTTTAGCTTTGTTTACGCTAGTTTGCGTAAGAGCAAATGCGGATATTACTCCTGCACAAATGACTGATCCGGAGTACATGATTAACAATGGTTTTTCAGAAGCAACTGCCGAGGAAGTTTTAATTATGAAAAATCGTATTGATGGAAAACCTTGTGAACCACTATACGAAAAAAAAGTAAACAATAAATTTGTTAATTTCTTTAAGAATTGTTATTCATACTTAGATCCAAGCGTTGATAATGATGAAAGATATCATCATGATATTCATCAATCACCAAGTTGGCATGATTTGTAATTTTAAAATTTTAAAAAGGCGATTTTCTACGAAAATCGCCTTTTGATTTAGAACCTGATAATTTTGTTATATAATATCCTTATGAATAAGTTTAGATTTTTAACTTCAGGTGAAAGTCATGGCAAATGCCTGAATGCAATTATAGAAGGGATTCCTGCAGGAATTCGAATCAAAGCCTCTGTTATAAATGAAGATTTGGCACGTCGTCAAGTCGGATATGGTCGTGGTGGCAGAATGAAGATTGAAAAAGACACTGTCGAAATTAAGTCAGGTGTGCGCTTTGGCAAATCAACAGGTGCGCCGATTTGTCTTGAAATCAAAAACAAAGATTTCGAAAACTGGCAAGAGGTTATGAACACTGAGCATCAAGATTACCCTGCTCAAGAAACTCTAAAAAAGATTGAAGAGAAGTCTTTCACAACCGTTCGTCCGGGGCATGCTGATTACGCGGGGTCGATTAAATACAATTTTACGGATTTGAGAAATGTTTTAGAACGCTCAAGCGCAAGAAAAACGGCTATTGAAGTTGCAGTAGGTTCAGTTGCAAAACAAATTCTTAAAGAATTCGGTATTATGGGATTTTCTCATGTTATCCAAATCGGAAATGTAAAACTTGATTTCTACCCAAAAACTTATACTTTAATAAAAGAAAAAGCTGAAAAATCAGACGTAAGATGTGCAGATGATTTAACGGCAGATAGAATGCGCAACGCAATTGATGAAGCAGCTCAAGCCGGCGATACTTTAGGCGGAAAATTTGAAGTAATTTTTGGCAATCTTCCTGTAGGATTAGGTTCATACGTTCATTGGGACAGATGTTTAGACGGACGTTTAGCGCAAGCGGTTATGAGTATTCCTGCGGTTAAAGCGGTTGAAATAGGTGCAGGCGTTGATGCAGCATCTCTAAAAGGTTCTCAAATGCATGATGAAATTTTTGTTAAAAACAAAAATGTTTATCGACATACAAATAACGCCGGTGGGCTTGAAGGTGGAATGACAAACGGAGAAGCACTTGTAATCAAAGGAACAATGAAAGCAATTCCTACTATGCGTAAACCACTTGCAACAGTTGACATTAAAGACATGCAACCTGCAAGCGCACATTTTGAACGTTCTGATACCTGCGCAGTTCCTGCGTGTGCCGTTGTAGCAGAAGCTAGAGTTGCAATTATTCTTGCTGATGAATTTCTAACCAAAATCGGCGGTGATAACTTTGTAGAAATGAAGGCACATTATGGCGAATAATATCGTTCTTGTCGGCATGCCTGCAAGCGGAAAAACTACCATCGGCACATTACTTTCAAATGAACTTTTAAATTATATCCACATTGATATTGATAGTGTTATAGAAAAAACTCAAGGAATGAAAGTTTCTGATATTTTTGCCAAATTTTCGGAAGATTATTTTAGAAAATTGGAATATGACACAATCAAAATGGTTTGTACAGGTAAAAATAAAATTATTTCAACCGGTGGAGGTTCGTTTGAAAATCCTGACAATCGAGCAACTTTATTGAAGTTCGGTAAAGTTTTTTATTTGAAATCTGACCTTGATATATTATATTATAGAATATCAGAGGATTCGACAAGACCGCTTTTGCAAAAAGAAAATCCACGCCAAGTCTTAGCAGATTTGATAAAAAAAAGAGAAGAAAACTATCAAAAAGCGCATTACACAATTGATACAAGCGTAATGAGTGAAGATGAAATTGTAAGGTTTATTATAAATGAGGCAAATTCTTAAAGTTCAAATAAGTGATAACAAAGAATATCCGATTGAAATTTCGGATGATAGCTTCGCAAAACTTAATCAAGAGCTTTATGAGGCAACTCGCGGTCAAAAGCGTCTTGTTGTGATGTCTAAGAAAGTTTATAATTTATATTTTAATGAATTAAATTTTTCGGAAGAAGAAGTTTTTGTTTTGAAAGATGGCGAAAAAGAGAAAAATTACAAAAACTATCTTAAAATAATAAAGCGAGCAATTGAGCGCGGTTTAACAAGAAACGACGTTATGATTGCTGTTGGCGGTGGTGTTGTTGGTGATATAACAGGTTTTGTAGCATCTACTTATATGCGCGGAATTGATTATATCCAAGTTCCAACAACATTGCTTTCCGCTGTTGATTCTTCTGTTGGAGGAAAAACGGCAATTGATTTAGCCGAAGCTAAAAACATTATAGGTACATTTTATCAGCCGAAAGCAGTTTATATAAATATAAATTTTCTTGAAACGCTTGATAAACGTCAATTCATGTCAGGAATGGGTGAAGTTCTAAAATACGCTTTCATAGAAGAGAGCTGTCATTATGAAAATCCGCTCTATTTATTTGAGTTCTTGACATTAGGCTGCGAAAAAATAATGGAAAAAGAACCTTTGACAATTATTAGAATGATTGAATATTGTTTGCATTTGAAGATTGCAGTTGTGAACCAAGATGAAAAAGAAGGCGGATTGAGAAAAATTTTGAATTTTGGACATACGCTTGCTCATGCATTAGAAACAATTACCAAATACAAAAAATATACACATGGTGAAGCAGTTGTTTTAGGAATGTTTTTTATAATCGAATGGGCTTATAAAAAAGAATATATTAGCTATTCTTATTATAGACTTTCAAAAGAATTACTAACAAAATATGGATTTAAGTCGCTTAATAAAAAATATCCGACAGAAAAACTTGTTGAGATTATGAAAAAAGATAAAAAAGCATCAAACGACAAAATTACATTCATAATTCCTTGTGAAAAAAAACAAGTTAAAGAAATTAAACTTGCTCCACCAGAAGTTGAAATGATGTTTTAAATTCTCTTTTAAAGAAAAAAATATTTTTGCTTGACTTTTTGTTAGGTTTGCCTTACTTTAATTATACAAAATTGTAAGGAGAACCTGACAAATGATTACTAAAAGTTTAGAAGATTATATTGAATACATTTATACTTCACTTTCTAACGACAAAGAGCTTAAGGCGATTGATATTGCTAAAAAATTCAACATATCAAGAGCAAGCGTTTCGGAAGCCCTAATCAGATTATGTGAATTAGGATTAGTTATATATGAAGGAAGAAAAGGGATTATTGTTACAGAAAAAGGCGAAATTGAAGCAAAAAGAGTAATAAAAAAACATCAAATTCTTTTAAATTTCTTTAATAAAACTTTAAATGTCGAATATGAAAAAGCTTCAGATAATGCTTGCAAAATTGAGCATGTTATTGATGACGATGTTGTTTCAATATTGGAAAAATTTAATCAATTTAGCGATAAAAATAATCTAAAAAAAGATTTTATGGAGTTTATCCAAAATGATAAATAATATTAAATCTTTTGCAAAGTTTTTAGATCAACCAATACTGATAGCACATTTAAATAAAAATATGCCGAAAATTATGCTTACAGGAACAGCCTTATATAGCGCTAAAAAAGGCTATGATGTTTATGAAGGGGATAAAAATTCTACACAGACAAAAGATTATTTCAAAAACACGAGCATACTCTTTTCTTCTGTAATTTGCGCTCTTCTTGCCCCAAAATTAGCCTCCAAAATCACCCGTAGACCGCAATCAGAAAACTTAAAGACGGTGAAAAAACAAAATACAAAACTTGTAGAAGAGTTTATTTCAAAGAATAAAAATTCTTTAAGTGAAGATAGTTTAAAGTTTTTAGAGAAGGCAAAAACCAACATTCTTTCTTTTTCTAAAATAAAAAAATTGAAGGATGAATTAGAAGCAAAGAAGCTTGACGGATTTATAAAAAAATTAATTCCTGATCCTGAGAATATAAGCTCTAAGGATATTTTCTCAGAAATCGGTTACTTATCAATATATGGTGCAATACCTGTTGTTGGAGGAATTACAAGCGGTTTAGTCGTTGATAAAATAGCTGGTGATGAGGTCAAAAAAACTGCACCTGATAAGGTGAGCGAAGGTTTGTATCAGTATTTGGCGAATATTTTTATGTGTAACATAGGCGCAGGAGTAGCGCTTGGAGTTTTAGAAAAATTGAAGATTACTTCAAAAGCTTGCAGAGCAGTTGGGATGATTACAGGAATAATCTTGACGGGAGTTGTTGGAGGTTCTAAAATAGCAAATTTTATAACAAATCAAGTTTCAAAAAAAGTTGGTATAAAAGATGTTAAAGAAAGAAAACCGGAGCTTATAGATTTAGGAATGCACACCGATGATATTGCAACCGTTGCGGTGTTGTCAGGACTAAAATGGATAGAACCGTCTTTGCCATTTTTGTATTCGATTTCCGGTTATAAATCGGGGATTGGGTATAGGAATTAGATTCAATTCAATACGTAAAAAGTTAATGGTGTAAAATTATTAATAGGGCATTGTTTGGAGGTTCGTTAGATGTTAAACAATCCAACTTTTCATTAATATTAAGTTTTAATCGGCAATTTATTTTCAGTTTATAGAATTTTTGTCAAGTAGGATTTTTTAAGAGTACATTCTTTATACTAGTCTGAATATAGTACCCTCATATAAATTGATGATTTTAAACAGCAATGCGCAAAATCCTTTTAAACATTAATTTTAAGCCATCACATAGACCATTTGGTCTATATCTTTCAATCTACCTCAAATGCTTTAAAATTAATCATTCTATTGATGAAAATATCCTCTATAAGGGGGTAATATGAATAGTGTAGAAAAGAAACAATTTACGATGAGGGAAGGAAGAGAGTATGAGACGTGAGTTTAAGAAGAAATCGAGAGTGCTTCTTATTGATGACAACTACGAACATTTAGCCGGCATCAGAGAACTTTTGAATCTTGAAGGAACTTTTGACGTTGTTGGTATCGCAACAAATGTTACAGTTGGTTTAAATTTAATCAAGAAATATCAACCGGATATCGTTTTGCTTGATATGAATATGCCTGAAAGAGATGGTTTGCAAGGTATTATTGATATCGAAAAACTTGGTTTAGATACAAAAATTTTGGCGCTTTCAGGATATGATGATGCAGATTTAATTTTTAGAGCAATGAAGATTGGTGCAAAAGGCTATGTTCTAAAAACTATGGCATCAGCTCAACTTATTTATGCAATCGAAGAAGTTTTAAACGGTAAAATTTATTTACCAAACGCTTTAACTTCAAGATTCTTTGAATATTTTCAACAAACATTCAAAAACGAAAATGCAAAAGCAGAAATTGAAAAAGAAGAAAACTTGCTTAATGAATTAACTCAAAGAGAAGAAGAAGTTTTAGAACTTTTGACTCAAGGTATTACTTATAAAGGCGTTGCAAACAAATTGTTTATTTCTGAAACAACTGTTAAAACACACGTAAATAATATTTTCCAAAAATTGCAAGTTAATGATAGAACACAGGCTGTTTTGTATGCAATTAATAACGGATTTTTGAGCAAGAAGGTTAAGATTTCAGCGTAAGGGGGAATTCACCCCTCACCCGAAAATCTAAGTTTCGTACCATAAACGGTTCTCAACTTGATTTTCTACCCTCTCCCACAAGGGGCGAGGGAGAGAGTGTGCAAAATGTAAGTTGGGCATTCCTGCCCAACAAAAACAAAAAATATTCAAAGGCAAAAATGAAAAAAATTGTAAGACAACAAAACTATTTAAAAGAACTGATAGATTCGCAAGAAAATCGTTTTCTATCTCGTCAAGCTTTGCGATGTGTAATTCGTGGGGTTCTTGAACCTTTGCTTGATAAGCCGGAGGAAGCTGTTGTTTTACATAGAATCATTGATAAAGCCGGAATTTTAGGTTTGCTTAAAAGGCTAGAATTTTCTGAAATAGAAGATATTGATTATTCTGACGATAGCGAAAACTTAAGAGAAAAAGTTTGGGCAGGAACAGAATTCTTATGCGTTTTAACTCACAGATTTGTTGCCATTTTGATTTGGGATAACAAAACCGAGAGTGAACACACTGTAAGATATTATTCAATTTACAATTCAAAACTTCAAAACGAAGCGCTTGATATAATTAACAGAAATTCAATTTTTGATTTAAGACAATATCAAGAAAGCTTTAAACCGGATAGACGTGATAACATACTCTTGAACTCATCAATCAGACGTCTTGTAGAAAACATGGATGAATCATCCAAAGATGCGGTTTTGAAGTATGCAGAAATTCAAACTTACAAACCTGAAAAAACTGACTCAGCAAGAGCAGTTGCGCATGAAATAAAAAATCAGCTTTCAATTTGTGATTTGTATACTGAAATTATTAGAAAGTATTGCAAGAAAAACGATATTGAAGCAGATACAATTGAAAACGCGCTTAATTGTTTGAATCGCGCAGTTAAAATGGCAAGCAATTCTTTAGTAGCATTAAAAGCTACAGAAAGCTTGGATTTAAAACAACATAATTTAAAATCAATTATTGATAACGCGGTTGATTTGACGAAAGTTTACTTTGAATGCAAAAATATTAATTATGAAATTGAAAATAATGTAGACAAAGAAATTTTGGTTGACGAAAACAATTTTATTGCAGTGCTAATCAATTTAGTTAAAAATGCAGTGGAAGCGTTTGGTGAGAATGTCGGAGATGGTAAGTATATTAAAATTAAGACTGAAGAGGATGGAGAATCTGCAATAATCAGAATTAGGAACAATGCAGAACGAATTACTCAGCCTGATATGATATTTGAAGAAGGATTTACAACAAAGAAAACTGGCTCAGGCTTGGGTTTAAGTATTTGTAAAAAATCAATTGAAGAGCAAGCAGGATTATTGAAGCTTGCGCATTCAGGCGATGATTACACGGAATTTGTGATTAAGATAGGATTGGTGTAAAAATGGACTTGATTACAAACAGAACTATGGATATTACAAAACTCGGTATGGATGGCTTGATGGAAAGACAACATGCTGTAGCTTCTAATATCGCTAACGTTATGACACCGGGGTTTCAAAGAAAAGAAGTCGCTTTTGAGAGCCAACTGGCAGAAATTATCGAAAAAGAGGACTTAAAAGATTATATCAAAGGTCAAAACAGTATAGAATATAAACCGCCAATGGTGGATGTTTTTACCGGCGATGTTCACACTTATAGAACTCCGACACAGCAAGAAAAAGCATATTTGCAATCTAATACGTTTGAGCAATTTAAACCGCAAATTGTAACCGACGTATATAGCGGAGCAAATTCATCAGGCAACAATGTTGAATTAGAACGTGAAATGATGGATTTATCAAAGACAGGTACTAAATACATGGTATTATCAAATCTGGAGAGAAGACAGTTTACGACTGTTTCAGAGGCGATTAGAGGACAGTAGTAATTAAAGTTTAGGAGTTTATAAGTTGAGAGGTTGAGAAGGAGTTATAAAAAGAGTTGAAAAGTTGAATGGCTAAAAGGTTGAAAAGTTTGTTATAAATATTGTTATAATCAAACGAGTTCTATAAAAATGATAATTAAAACTTCTTCTAAACTCCTCAACTTCTAAACTTCTAAACTAAAAAAAGAGGTTCTTATGAGTTTTAACATATTCGATATAGCCGGTTCAGGCATGACAGCTCAAAGAGTTAAAATGGATACAGTTGCAAGTAATATTGCAAACATAAACACAACGCGCCAAGCTGACGGTTCAAAAGGTGTTTATGTAAAAAAAGACGTGTCTTTTAGAACAATTTATGAAGATAATTTGAATAAAGGTTATTCAAATTTTTCATCGAACAGTCCTGATGCTCAATTTGACCCAAGAACAGGTAACATGCTTATAAATGCTAACGTTGCACTTAATAACGGCATGATTACAGGTGGGGTTCAAGTTGATGAAATTTATGAAGCAGAGGATGGAGTAAAAACTGTTTATGACCCATCACATCCCGATGCGGATGAAGAAGGGTACGTAGATTTGCCAAACATTAATCTTG
This sequence comes from uncultured Candidatus Melainabacteria bacterium, assembly GCA_934747325.1. Lineage (GTDB taxonomy): Bacteria > Cyanobacteriota > Vampirovibrionia > Gastranaerophilales > Gastranaerophilaceae > CAG-196. The sequence continues at coordinate 13,315 of CAKVGW010000026.1, forward strand.
TAGAAGAAATGGTTGGCATGATATCCGCATCAAAGGCTTATGAAGCAAACGCAACGGTTGCAGAAAACGTTAAGACGATGATGCAGAGCGCGATGAATATTTAGGGTAATTATTAAATAAGAAAGTTTGTAGGAAATGAGTTGAACGGTTGAAAAGCGAAAAAGTTGAAAAGTTGTTATAATTTTTTTATAAACAAATGCTAATTTAAGAATTTTAAAATTACTGTTCCACTTTTCAACTGTTCAACCTTTCAACTTCTAAAGTTCTAAACTACTAAACTTAATCGAGGTTACAAAATGGATTTCACAACACAAAGCATTACAGACTACAACTTAAACGCCATAAATGACTATAACCAATTTTTGCAAGGTCATGCGTCGTTTGATGTTAAAAACAATGAGTTTGAAGAAGCTTTGGAAAAAGCCGCAAAGAGCTATCCTGTAAAAGATAAAGGTGATAAAACAGGGTTGGGTAATTTTGCTTCACAAATGGGCAATGCGTTCTCAAACAGCTTGAACGCTGTTAATGACGCAAAAATTACAGCAGATAGAATGCAAGAAGATTTAGCTATGGGTGGTGCTACAAATATTCATGATGCAATGATTGCAGCAGAAAAAGCATCTCTAAGTATGCAAATGGCAATCCAAGTTCGTAATAGATTGATTTCTGCATATACTGATATTACAAGTATGGCGATTTAAAAGAATAAAATTATAGTGCAAAAAGTTTAAACTTTTCCTGTTGAACCAAAACCACCGGCTCCGCGTTCTGTTTCAGAAAGTTCTGTTACGACTTCGATTTTTGCTTGTTCGTAACGAGCAATAACCATCTGTGCAACTCTTTCGTCCGGCTTGATTGTATATGGTTCATTTGATAAATTTACTAACGGAATACAAACTTCACCGCGATAATCTTCATCAATTGTACCAACACAATTGATAAGACTTATACCGTGCTTGATAGAGAGTCCTGAACGTGGTCTGATTTGAGCTTCATAACCGTGTTCTAACTCGATTTTCAAACCAGTAGGAATTAATTTTCTTTCTAAAGGTTGAAGTGTAATTTCTTCATCAATAGCTGCGCACAAATCCATGCCGGCAGCACCATCAGTTTTATATTCAGGAACAAAACGGTTGTGTTCCATTCTAAAAATCTTTAAAATCATACTTTCTCCTAAAAACTTTAAATCAACAATCCTCGGTCATTCCCTCTCCTAGGGAGAGGGCTAGGGTGAGGGTTTTATTTCTACGAATAAAACACCTTTAGCAATATGTAGGTTGGACATTCTTACCCAACAAAAACTCTATATCTAAGCAGTAATAATAGTTTTACCATCAATAACTTGCTTAGGGAAAATCGTAAGGGTTTCAATGCCTTTGATTTTGTTAAGCTTGCTATCTTCAGGATTAGCCTTTTGCGCTTTTTCAACAGCTTCTGAATTACCATTAGCCATTGACATAAAACTGTTAGAATATCTTATAAATAAATTTCGTCTTGGTGTAAAACTATCGTTTTGTGATATTGATGATACGTTCATTTTATTTTTACCTCACAAGGAATATTTTCTTGCAGATATAATTTTGAGTCAATAAAAGTGTTACATTTGTAACAAAAGATTTTTTATGTTAAAATTTTTTTGTTGAAAATTTAATAATAAACTTGTCGTAGTGGCAAGGACTCCCGCTAAAACTGACTAAATGTCAGGTTTTGCGAGGAGGAAGGTGAATTCGAGCGTGAGCGAGATGAGCCGTATATAAGATATATACCGATACCGCCACTATGCCTGATAATTGAATATAACTTGTCGTAGTGGCGGAATCGGTATACGTGCACGTTTGAGGGGCGTGTGGAGCAATCCTTGCGGGTTCAAGTCCCGCCTACGACATTATTTTTTATAGAGCCGTTTAAATTAGGCTCTATTTCCGATTATTGTAGTTAATATTATTGTTTCTCATTGAGACATCCTTCATTTATCTGTGTAATGGCTTCATTCAATATAGTTGAGAACACTTTGCCTTAATCAATATTGCCAACTATGCAAGATATAATGAAAAAGAGTCTTTCGTATTCGACATCTTTAATATACTTACAAGGCATTGTTCGTACGCAAATTATGAAACAATCATCAGAACTTGCTCATTTAAGTCTCTCTGGATTAAAATCAAGATTAATTGAATATTTTAAAGAACATCCAAATGCACAATTTAAACTAATACCCGTTTGTAATAAATTCTCTATTTCTAAATTTTGCACCAAGTGAAGTTGCAATTTTTTCACAAGCATCGGCATCAACTATATGGATTTTATCAAAACCTGTAACTACACTTGCTGAAACGTCCATGCCAGCATCAACACAAGCTTTGATAAATTTTTGTACTTCTTCGTAAGCATTTTTGATTTTTGGTTTGCAAATTTCATCATATTGTTCTTCATTTGAAGCATTTAAACTAACTGAAACAGCATCAATTAAACCTTTAAATTCTTCCGCTACATTTGTTTTATAAATTGCGTTTGCGTGTCCGTTTGTATTAACGCGAATTTTGATATAAGGATAATTTTTTCTTAAGTATTTGCAGAATTCTTTCATCATCTCACGTCTTAAAAAAGGTTCTCCATAACCGCAAAATACAACTTCTTTAGGACGGTCAAATTTTTGGAATTGCTCAATAATATCTTCTAATGTGTAGTTATCATCATGCCACATTTCAGCACCGCAAACATCATCTTTTTGTTCTCTTAAACAGAAAATACAAGAGTTTGTGCAAGAGTTTGTAAGATTTACATAAACTACTTCCGGCGACTTTTCGTTATTTATTGAATAAACTAATGTATACATGATTTTTCTCCCTTTATAATTATTGTACTACAAAGGCGGATTAATAAAAATTTTTACTTAATTTTGGTGCTTCTTTTTAAACAACTTTTTGCATAATTAATCGCTTCAAGTTCTTTGAAGAAAACATGTTTTTCACCTAATTGAGAAATAATTTGATGCTTCGCTAATTGTTTAAAAATAATATCAGATTTCAAAACCAAGAGTGTTTTAATACCTTGTGCTTTCAATCTTATGATAATATCTTCTAATGCAAAAATTGCAGAGATATCAAGTTCGGCATCTGAAGAATAATCCAAAATCAAATACTTTGTACCCCAAATGTCTTCAAACTGTGAAACCAATTGAGTTGCAGAGCCAAAGAAAAATTGTCCGTCAATATGCACTACTCTGATTTTGTGTTTATAATCTTTATCCAAAAGTTTTTCTAATTTTGCAATATCTTTATCATAAACTGTTTTATGTACAAGTTTTGCACTGTCTGCTGTTCTTTTGGCATAAAGAAGTGCAGCACAAGTTATGCCTGCACCAACGGCAACGATAAGATTGTAGAAAACAGTTAAAACAAACACCAAACAAAGTACGTATAAATCATCTTTTGGCGCAAATTTGATTACTTTTATAAGTTTAACATCAATGATATCATAACCGATTTTTATTAAAATCCCAGCCAATACAGCAAGAGGAATTTGAGCTACAAATCCTGATAATTGAAACAATAAAAACAACAAAATTAACGGATTGATTATTGCTGTTATTCTTGTTGTAGAACCGGTATTAATCGCTGCAACCGTTCGCATTGTAGCTGCTGAACCCGGCAAAGCACCTGATAACGCACAAACCAAGTTTCCCAAACCTTGACCCAAAAGCATACTGCGTGAAGATGTTTTTGTTTTAATTAAAGAATCTGCTACGAGCACCGTTAGTAAGCTTTCTGCGGATAATACAATTGCTAAAGTTACTGCATAATGAAAGTATGTAATAATTTCGTGCAAACCTGTTTTTGGAAGCGTTAGTGCAGGCATATTTAAAGAAATTTCAGAAATTCTATCAACATTCAATCCCATCTTTATTGATATGAAGGTACAAATAACTAATGCTATAGCCTGCGACGGAATGATTTTATTAAATCTTTTTGGAACGGCAAATACTATAGCAAGCGTTAAACCACCAATTAATAACGCATCGGTATTTATGTTGTGCAAATTGTGAAAAAACGCCCCAATGCTATTAATCGTATTTGACATTACGGGACAACCGATTAGCGGATTAAGTTGCATTAAAATAATGATGACGCCAATCCCATTCATAAACCCTGAAATTACAGGATAAGGAACGTATTTTACAATTGCCGGAAGTGAAGTTAAGGCTAAAATTATTTGTAGAATTCCGGCCATGAAAATTACCAAAATAACTGATGAAATATCCGCATTTAAAGCGTGCATAATTGAAGCAATTACAATTGTAACAGGGCCTGTTATGCCTGAAACAAGCGGAATTTTTCCTCCGATAAGACCGGCTATCATACATAAAATAATTGCGCCCCAAACTCCTGCGCTTGCTCCAAAACCTGTTGCAACACCAAATGCAAGTGCTTGTGGAAGTGCTACGATTGCAGAATTTAAGCTTCCTAATAAATCTCCTGCAAGGATTTTTAAACGTGTTTTTATCATGTGTTAATAATAACATAGTTGCTATTTTTATGCTAAAATTCAACTTATGGAAAAGGTGTTTTTAATTTTTAATACGGCTTGTATCGGTGATATGCTAGTTACAAATACTCTTGTACAAAATATCAAGACCTATTATCCCGATTCAAAAGTTGTTTTTGTTTGCAATTCTCCGTTTGCTGATGTTGCAAAATATCAAGATGGAGTGGATGATGTAATAGTTTTTGATAAGAAAAAAGATAAATCGCTTGGCGGAGTACTAAATTTTGTAAAAAAATTTCCGTATAAAAAGCCGTTTGCATCTTTTGTTACTTATGCAAATGAAAGAAATTTATTGATTTCAAGACTTTTAGGCGCAAAGCATATAATTTCGCACAACAAATGCAAGCTTTGGAACACAAAAGAACAGTTTGAATTAAAAGAATTTGTTCATATGAAAGATAAATGGGGCGGTTTAATTGAACCTTTAGTGGGTGAGCATAAAAATTTGCCGATAAAATATTGTCCTCCCGAAACAAATACGCCCGTAGTTAACATGGTAAAAACTCTTAAAAATCCTGTTGTAGTTTGTACGACAAGTAATTTTTATAAAAAAGATATGAAGGTTGCTGATTGTATTGAGTTGATGAAAAAACTTAATGAAGAAGGGTTTACACCGCTTTTAACGGGCGCGGGTAAAACAGCTGAGGATTTTAATTTAGGGCTGAAAAAATCAGGATATTTTAATTATGTTGACTTAATTGATTGTACAACATTTCCTGAATTCGCTAACATTTTAAAAGCCTGTAATCGTTGTATTACTGTGGATACAGGTACTTTGCATTTCGCAAATGCTTTAAATGTTCCTGTAGTAGAAGTTTTTTATGCAGGATGTGATGATATGTGGGCATCTGATGAAACGCTTTATTCTTGTCGTACGCTTGTTGGCGAGAATGTGACTCCGAGTGAAATTATGAATGCTTTTAAGGAATTGAATAATGAAGTTTGTACAATACTTTGATGGACATATTGTTATTAATTTTTTCGGGTTGCTTATAAGGGTAAAGCATAGTTTTAAGTATAATTGTCCGGAAGTTGTGGAATGTGGCATTAAACATTCTCCCTCTCCCACAAGGAGCGAAGGAGAAAAAATAATTGTTTCTCTAACAAGTTTTCCGGCTAGAATTAATATCGTAGTTAAAACTATTAAAACACTTTTAACCCAAACGCTTAAACCTGATGCGGTTATACTTTGGCTTGCGCCGGAACAATTTCCGAATGGTGAAAACGATTTACCGCAAGAGTTATTGGATTTGAAACAATACGGCTTGACAATTGATTGGTATAAAGACATTCGTTCGTATAAAAAAATTATTCCAACATTAAAAAAGTATCCGAACGCGGTTATTATTACGACTGATGATGATATTTATTATGCGCCTGATACGGTTGAGAGTTTATATAAATCATATTTGGAACATAAGAATGAGGTACATGCGCACAGGTGCGATTGGTTGAAGGTGGAAATGGATGTCCAAGAGATAAGCCCCCACCCTAACCCTCCCCCTATAAAGGGAGGGGATGATACTTGCGACGCTCAAACACAGAAAAAAGTTATTAAGTGGGAAAAGACGCGTGAATTATATTTAGACAGACATAGAGGTGTTGCAAGTTTTCATAATAGACTTACAGGCTATGGCGCAGTTTTGTATCCGCCAAATTGTTTTTACAAAGATGTGTGTGATGAAAGCTTAATCAAAGAATTGATTCCGACACATGACGATATTTGGCTTTGGGCGATGGCAACATTGAACGGATACAAAACCAGATTAGTCAAAGGATATTCTGAATCAATTAATTATGTTGAAAATTCACAACAATACGGGCTTTGTAAAATCAATAAGAAAGGCGTTGGAATGTCTTTGGATGAAGCATACGAAATTATGTTGAACAAGTATCCACAATTGCTTGAAATTCTTGAGAAAGAGGAAGCAGAATGCTAATAAAATCTTTGTTTTGGCAAATTATAAATTCGATTGTAAAAATTTGTCTTGAAATTTTTGTGTTTGATAGAAAAATCAGAAGAATTTTGAAGGGTAATTGGGCGAAGTTTTATTTGAGAAAGTACGTGGTGAAGGGAACAAGTTTTTCACCTCACCCTAGCCCTCTCCTCAAAGGAGAGGGAATGACCAAGACAGTTCAATCATTGCAAAAAATAAGCCCCCACCCTAACCCTCCCCCTATAAAGGGAGGGAATGAAGCTTGCGATGTTCAAAAGGACGTACCTCAAATTATTTGGCAATATTGGGAAAGTAAAGACGGTTCAATCCCTCCACTTGTACAAGCTTGCCTTAACAGTGTCGATAAATTTAAAGGTAATCGAAAAAGAATTATTTTGAATCCGGATAATGTTAAAGATTACGTAAATATTCCTGAAATCTTTTGGCAAATGCGAGAAAAAGGGTTGATTAAAACAGCTTTCTTTTCTGATATTTTAAGAACTTGCTTGTTAATTCAACATGGCGGAATTTGGATGGACGCAACTGTTCTTTTAACGGAAGAATTGCCACAATATATTACAGACGCAGATTTATTTGTTTTTCAAAATGATTTAAAAATTGATTTGGACGGGTTAAATATGGCAAGTTATTTTATCGTTGCAAAACAGAATAATCCAATACTTGTTCAGACTTTAAAAGCAATGGAAGCTTATTGGAAAGAAAATCGCTTTTTAGTAAACTATTTTACTTTCTTGCACGCTTTCACTATGATTACGCAAAGAAATAAAGAAATATTTGCAAAAGTTCCATTTTTTAGCTTCTTGCCCGTTCAACAAATGCAAGGTGAATTATTAAATACATTTGATAACTCAAGATGGGAACAACTCAAAAAAATTAGCGGTGTTCACAAATTGACTCATAAACAATCCGTTTTAACAAAGAAAAAAGAAATCAAAATCGAAGGAACAATCTTCGAACATATTTTAGAGGAGTTTAAATAATGAAGATTAGTATAGCTTATGCACCAGATGATAATTATGTTAATCAAACCGTTGTTTCAATGAAAAGCGCATTAGAACATAATGAGCAAGTTGAATTTATAATTATGTATTCAAAACTTTCTGCTGAAAGCATGCAAAAGTTGGGCGCAGTTGGTGGAAGTTTAAGACTTATAAAAATGGATGAAAGCCAATTTGCGGATTTAACACTTTCAAAATGGGTTACTGTGCAAGCTTGGTTCAGAATTAAACTACCTGATTTATGCAAAGATTTGGATAAAGTTCTTTATCTCGATTGCGATACGCTTATTCGCGGGAATTTAGACGAATTATTTTCATTAGATTTGACTGATAAATATTTGGCAGGGGTTAAAGATGTTTGGGGTGTTTCAAAATACGTTAAAAGGCTCGGGATGAAAAGCGGAGTGTACGTAAATTCAGGCATGTTGTTGTTTAATTGTGATTATTGCAGAAAAGAACATTTTTTTGATAAAGTTGTTGAGTTTGCAAAAAATAACGCAAAAATTATTGAATTTTGCGATCAGGATTCAATCAACAAAGTTGTTGACGAGCATAAACTTGTAATTTCACCAAAATACAATCTGATGGATACTTGGTGGAGAGGCGGATATTATGAATTTGAAGGTAAAGAAGAAACTGAGTATTTACAAGCAAAAGAAAATCCTATAATTGCTCACCTTACAGGTTTAAAGCCAGCATTTAAAGGTTGTGGTAACAAATTTAAAGATGAATGGTGGGAAGTTGCCAAGAAAACAAAGATTTACGATGAATTATTGAGAGATTATATGGCATCTAAAGAACCGTCAAATAAAGAGCCGCTTCTTAGACAAATTTTTTCTATAAAAAATGAATACAAAGGAAAAACTAAGACAAAAGTTTTGCGTTTGTTGGGATTAAAAATCAAATTGAAATAATAGAATTATTTAACAAAGGGATTTATATAAACTTCTTGATATATAAATCCCTTTAATGTATCATTGTAAAGCAGTACAGACTAATTATAAGGGGATATATTTATGAGCGGACACTCAAAATGGTCAACGATTAAACATAAAAAAGCTAAAACAGATTCATTAAGAGCTGCAGAATTTCAAAAATTTTCAAGAGAAATTATTGTAGCATCAAAACTTGGCGGACCTGATCCTGCAGGTAACTTCAGACTAAGAACCGCTATTGAAAAAGCTAAAGCAGCAGGACTTCCGAACGATAATATTAAAAGAGCTATCGAAAAAGGTTCAGGTGCAGGTAACAGTGAAAACTATGATGAAATGGTTTATGAAGGTTATGCAGCAGGCGGTGTTGCAGTTGTAGTAGAAGCTATGACTGACAATAAAAACAGAACTGCCGGCGATGTTCGAAGCTATTTCACAAAATTCAACGGCAACTTGGGTGAAACTGGTTGCGTTGGTTGGATGTTCGATAAGAAAGGCTGTATTACTTTTAACAAAGATGATGTAGACTATGAAAAACTTTTTGAGGCAGCAATTAATCTTGACGCAGATGATATTGTTGAAGAAGAGGATGAATACAAAGTTTACACATCAGTTCCAAACTTGCAACCTGTAACAGAAGGTTTGGAAGCAGAAGGCTTCAAGTCAACATCAGCAGAATTTACAAGAGTTCCACAAAATACAATTGAAGTATCAGATGAAAAAACTGCAATCAGCATCATGAGATTGTTAGGTAAATTAGAAGAACACGATGATGTTCAGAATGTTTATGCGAACTTCGACATTGATGACGATTTAATGGCAAAAATAGAAGAACAACTTTAGGGAGTACATAGGTAGGAGGAAATCAACTATGATGAACATGATGAATATGATGAAACAAGCTCAAAATATTCAAAAAAGATTAAAAGAAGCTCAAGATGAACTTAACAAAATGGACATTTCAGGAGAAGCTGCAAACGGTTCAGTTAAAGTTATTTGTGACGGTAAAGGTTTATTCAAATCAATTAAACTTTCAGCAGAAGCTATTAATCCGGAAAACCCATCTTCAGTTTCAGAAGATACTATCGAAATGTTAGAAGATATTATTACTACAGCTATTAGCCAAACAACTGGCAAAGCTCAAAAGGTTATGGAAGAAAAAATGAAATCTGTAACCGGTGGTATTAGTATTCCGGGATTATTTTAGTGCTACGCACGTAGACATATGGTCGGGTGGCAATTGTAAGATTACAAGTATAAATTAAATCTAGCTGCCACCCTCTATTGTGTCATTACAAGTATTACGAGTTAAAATCATGATTTATCCAAAATCAATCGCAACATTAATAGAACAGTTTCAAAAATTTCCGTCCGTTGGTCCGAAGTCTGCACAACGGATGGCTTTTCAGGTGCTTAAAATGCCATTAAGTGAAGTTGAAAAATTTGCTAATGCAATTTTGGAAGCAAAGAAAAATTCAAAAACTTGTGAAATTTG
>CAKVGW010000027.1 GCA_934747325.1 uncultured Candidatus Melainabacteria bacterium
ATCGCCAGCAGGAAACGGATTAATTTAGGCACTCACCCACCTGCGAGACATTGCAGGTAACAAAATCGCATTTATATGGAGTTTTTATTTTTTTATTAATTATTTTACAAAACCCCCTTGACTGATAGTAACTCTCAAGTTGTAATATAATATTATAAAGAACTTTTTAACACGAGTAGGTTGGGCTTTCAGCCCAACAATAGAAAGGAGCGAACATGGAAACAACGTTGACCGTTTTAGACAAAGTAAATAGTCCTGCTGATTTAAGAGAGTTGAATATAGATGAAATGAACGCATTATCTCAAGAAATGCGTGAATTAATAATAAAAAAAGTTAATACTATTGGCGGACACTTAGCACCAAACCTTGGCTTTGTAGAAGCTACAATTGCTCTGCATTATGTTTTTAATTCACCTGTAGATAAATTTGTATTTGACGTTTCTCACCAATGTTATGCCCATAAGATTTTAACCGGCAGAAAAGACGGATACACAAATCCGGAAAATTATTTAAAATATACAGGTTACACTGCACCTGAAGAAAGTGCGCACGATTTATTCAAAGTTGGTCACACTTCTACATCTGTAAGCTTGGCAACAGGTCTTGCAAAAGGTAGAGATTTAAGAGGCGGCAAAGAAAATATTTTAGCTATTATCGGCGACGGTTCTTTAAGCGGCGGAGAAGCTTTTGAAGGGTTAGATAATGCCGCTGTTTTAGGAAGCAATATTATTGTTATAGTAAACGATAATGACATGTCTATTGCTAAAAATGAAGGCGGATTATATAACAATTTAAAACTATTAAGAGATACAAACGGTCAAGCTGAATGCAATTTCTTTAAAGCGTTAGGCTTTGAATATCATTATCTTGATAACGGTCATGATATCAAAGCAATGATAGATTTATTTAATAAAGTTAAAGACACAAACCATCCTGTTTTAATTCATTTACACACAATTAAGGGCAAAGGCTTAGAAGTTGCAGAACTTGATAAAGAAAGCTACCACTGGGTTTTACCGGGGGCTTTAGACAAAAAAGACGATTCAATTGTAAGCGCAAAATCTGAAGATTACGGTTCAATAACTGCAAATTATATTGAAAACAAATATAATGAAGATAATACGGTTATTGCAATCTCTCCTGCGACACCTGCAGTGACAGGATTTACTCCTGCATTTAGAGATAAAGCGGGAATACATTATACCGATGTGGGGATTGCAGAAGAACACGCAATCGCATTCGCGTCAGGCATTGCTAAAAATGGTGCAAAGCCTATTTTAGGCGTTATGAGTTCATTTGTACAAAGAACTTATGACCAATTATCTCAAGATTTAGCTCTAAATAATAATCCTGCAACGATTCTTGTATTTTGGGGTTCAATTTCAGGCATGGACGCAACTCATTTAACCGTTTTTGATATTCCACTTATCAGTAACATTCCAAATATGGTTTATCTTGCGCCAACTTGCAAAGAAGAATATCTAAGAATGCTTGACTGGTCAGTAGAACAACAAGACAAACCTGTAGCAATTAGAGTTCCTTTTGGCGAAGTTCACACAACAGGCATAGAAGATAAAACTGATTATTCAATTTTGAATAAATATCAAGTTGTTGAAAAAGGTTCAGAAGTAGCAATTTTAGGCTTGGGCAATTTCTTCCACTTAGGCAAAAAAGTTCAAGCATTGTTGAATGAAAAACTTGGCATAAACGCAACTTTAATTAATCCTAAATTCATAACAGGTGTTGATGAAGAACTTATGGAAAGCTTGAAGGCTGAACACAAAATTGTAATTACGCTTGAAGATGGTGTTTTAGACGGTGGCTTCGGTGAAAAAATCGCAAGATACTTTGGCAATTCAGAGATGAAAGTTTTAAACTTCGGTGCAAAAAAAGAATTTACTGATAGAGCTTCTGTTGAAGAATTATATACTCGTTATCATTTGACACCTGAGTTAATAGTGGAAGATATTAAAGCTTGTTTATAAAAGAAAAACAGGATGTGCAAATTGCACATCCTGTTTTATATTATTTTTTTTCCAACTTAAACGGAACAATTACTTTTACACCACTCTTTCTATTTTTTTCAATCAGATTAAGATTTCTTGCATTTTGATAATTTCGTCTTAAAATATCAATAATTTCTGCATACCCAACACCTGTTCCTTGAATATTTCTATCATTAGAACGATGTCCGTTACCTTCTAATATTTTATCTATATCTTCATTTCTAATAGGTTCCGTCCCATGATTTTCGGTAATCATGGTATATATGTTTTCACCAAGAGCTTGATGTCTCGGTGTTTTAGTAAATTGAACAGTTACAGGCTTACCTTCTGAATATTTCAAACTATTCAGAATAATTTGAGATAAAACATTATATTGTTCAAAAGCATTTCTTGTAACCAAGTTATCTGCATCTAAATTATTCTCAAATTCAATAGAAGCTTCTCTATTATTACCGTATTTTGCAGCACTCTGCAAGGTTGATAACATTTCAGTAAAAGTTACTTCCTTGTTTTTATTATATTTCCAACTCTCAATTTTTCCCCAAAGATTTACCATATCTTTTACGGTACCAACTAATTCTTTAAATGTCTTTTTTTGATGTTTAGGATATGAAAAATTTTTAATATGTGCATTTTCTTCTTCAACAAATTCTTTAAAATCAGGATTCATATTGAATTCAAATTTTGATATTACATTATTTACCAACTCATGCCTAAATAATCTCAATAAATTTCCAGGATTATTTATTTCTTCCGGGGTACCTTTAACCAAGTTTAATAAATGAGTTTTAAAATATTCATCCGCCATTTGAAAAAAAGAAACTTCTGATATTACACCTTCTGATTTTTTCAAAAAAATATCACTTAAATCATGAATTTCTTTTTTAGGAATGCCACTTCCAAATGATACACCTTGATAATTACTTTTATTATCAAATTTAAATTTATTTGATGTTGACATGTTAAAAAATCCAGCACCACAAAGTTTGCCGAGTTGCATAGTGAAAATCCTAATAATTGTTAATTCTGCTATTTATGTAGAATAGTATAAAATAAAGATAAAAAAATTTTCAAGTAATTTCAAAAATACTTTTCTAAAACTTTACAATTTAATATTGCATCTAAATTCTAGTTTTATTCTTACTTAACTTTGCGCGTTTTTTTCTTCGCATTAAATCAACAAACGCTTCCAATCTTGTTATGTAACCTGCTTTACCAGTTTGTTCATCCATAATTAGAGTTAAAATCGGTATTTCGTGTTCACTTCTCATTGTTGGGAAAATATTTTGTGACATGATTTCCGGCATACAAGTGAACGGAGAAATATGGATAATACCGTCTTTTCCGTGAACATCCGCAAATACTACGTCAGAAACACATTCTAAAGCGTCACCGCCGATATCTCTCATTAAATATGGTTTTGCCATTCTTTCTGCTCTTTGTAAGTGAGTTTCAGGCGGTCTGAATGCTTTTGGAATAATCGCATCTTTTAAGAAACTTCCAACGGTTAAACTTCTTCTTGTTTCTACGCCCATTCTGCCCAATTCTCTTTCGATATTTTGGTTAGAGAATTCGTCATTTACTAAGAATATTTCACCTGTCAAATCAACGTGAAGAACTTCTCTATTAGGGTCAATTTCAGTCTTTTCAATTTCTTTTAATGCTTCATGGTAAACATGTTTTAAATCAAGAGTTGAATCAACTTTATCAATCATTTTCAAAGCTTTTTTGTAATGTTTTTCAGCTTCACCAAATTTAACTTCTCTTGCTCTATAATATGCTAACGCTCTATCTAAATCATCAATTGCGAAAATTTTTCTGATTGTTATATTGATTGCACGCATGATAAGAATCGGGTCATTCTTACCGGAAATTTCTTTTAAGAAATTATACAACCCTTTTATTCCATCATACAAAGATAACTCAATATAGTTAGCTTTGTAACCTAAATCTTTTAAAGTATTTTGTATATTGTTTCCATACTCGCCAAGCCTGCAAATCCCTGGTGATGTAATCATTGCAACATAATCAGCACCGCCTTCAATTGCTTCAATAAAATTTCCTAAGATTAATTTGTATGGCAGACAAATAGCTTCCGGAGAGTTTTTTGTTCCGTATGACAAAGTTTTTTTACTTGTATATGGTGGAACATAAGGTTCTACACCTATTTTTTTAAGTCCTGCCGCCCAAGCTATTGAAATTGTTCCCATGTGTGGAAACGCTACTTTAATTTTCTTTCCCTTTGCCATATTGTTTTACTCCTGTTTATTATCTTTATTATAACTTAAACATTTTATAAACTAGCAAAAAATATTTTTACGGGTTTTAATAAGAATATGAAGATAAGAATAAACAACAAATTTACATACTTACCTTTAGCTAAATCTAAAGGAACTACCGAACAAAGGTTACAAAAAGCGACTGATATGAACCTTAAATTTTTTAGAGGTTTAAAATATGATTTTAAAGATCGTGAAATTAAACCAATGGAAATTAAGAGAAATTTATGGGATGTTGCAGGTAAAAAATTAACGATAAATTTAATGCCGATAGCTTATGCAAATGATGTAAGCATTACTCACAGTGTTGCCTATGGCAGACAATCAAAGGGATATACTTTATCATATCCTTTTGACGCATTATGGGAAAAACCAACAATTTTTCAGAGTAAAACGCCAAACATTTTACGTCAAACCCAGCATTTCTTTACAGAAATTCTAAATCCTAAATTCTTTAGAAGAAAAGTTAGTATGATGAATCAAAATCAAGATTGGATGGGAGCAATAAACTTCTTCAAAGAGAACATACACAACTCTCAAAAGCTTGAACCGAAGAAATTAGATAGATTTTTACAAGATAAAAATGTTTTAGAAAAAATTAATACATTGCAAATGCTTAGATATGACTTGATGGCTGAAAAAAATTTACATGAAGCAGAGCCACTTTTAGATAGACAAGTTGCAAAATTTGAAAATCTTCGATTTGACGCATCAAAATACGATATGAACAAATTTAACTATGAAGAAAAATTGCAGATTTTAAATAATAAATTAAAAGAAGTTTTAACAAATGTGCGTGAAAGATTGCATAATAGATAATTTTAATATTTTACCATCTCGCAATAAGGTAATTCTATAAAATTTTGTTTTTCATACACATGACAAGCATGGGCGTTTTCTTTTTCAACTTCCAGTCTAAAAACAGAATCTTTATAAACTGTTTCTACATACCTGATAAATTGTGGGATTATTCTTTGCCCCCTATATTCAGGCTTCAAATACAAGTCCTCAAACCAAATACAAGATTTGCCAAACTCTGTAGAAAAACTTTTTGCAAGCATAGCATATCCTAAAATAATTTCATCAGAAGTAAAAACATAACCTTCAAGATATGGTGAATTATTTATGCATGCTTTAAAATCAGCATCAAATATTGCATCACTGCCATTTGTGAAAACAGCTTCTGAAGAATAAAAAGTTTTCATCATAGAAATAACTTCAACTTTATCTTCAAATTTCATTTTTCGTATATCAATATTCATGTTATTATTCTAATATACGTTGTTTGACTTTACAAGTCGAGGGGTTTAGTTTGGGAAGAATTATTCAACTATCAAAAAATGTTATTAACCAAATTGCAGCGGGAGAAGTTATTGAACGTCCGTTTTCAGTTGTAAAAGAGTTGGTTGAAAATTCAGTAGACGCAGGCGCGACAAGAATTAGTGTAGATGTTTCTAACGAGTGCAGAAATCTTCGAGTTGCTGATAACGGTTCCGGAATTCATCCCGATGATATTTTGCTAGCGTTTTCTAAACATGCCACTAGTAAAATTACTACAGGTGAAGATTTGTACGCAGTTAAAACGATGGGCTTTAGAGGTGAAGCTTTAGCAAGTATTATTTCAATATCTAAATTAACTTGTATAACAAGAACAAAAGATTTTGATTTTGGTACAAAAGTTGAGTGTGAAAATTCGGAAGTTAAAAAAGCTCAAACAGGCTGTGCAATAGGCACAATTATGGAAATTCGAGATTTATTCTATAACCTTCCTGCTAGACTTAAATTTTTAAAATCTCCAAAAACTGAATTTGCTTATATAAATGAACTTATTCAGTCATTAGCTTTAACTCATCCTGATGTCGCATTTGAGCTTAAAAATAACGGTAAAACAACCATTAAAACGACAGGACAAAATGATTTAGGACAAACTGTAAAAGAAGTTTTTTCGGATGAAGTTCTTAAAAATTTACGTCCAGTTCTTAAAACAGATAAAATTTCTAACCTTAAAATATCAGGATTAATAAGCACTCCTGATTATACAAGAGCCAGTAAGAAAGATTATTATATGTACGTAAATTCACGTATCGTAAAATGTCCGATTTTTCAAAAATCAATTGATATGGCGTACAAAAATTTGATAGGTTCAAGATATCCGTTCATTATTTTGAATTTGGAAATACCGCCTGAAGATGTGGATGTAAATGTTCACCCGACAAAAAAAGAAGTTCGATATAAAAATCCTAATCAAATTTTTAATTTCATTCATTCTGCAATTGATATGGCACTTTCAGGCTATGTAGAAAAAGAACAACCGCAAGTAACAGAAGAGCAAGTCGCAAACGAAGTTCAAGAAGAAGCACAGCAATTGCAGGTTGTAAATCAGGTGCGCATGCCGAGTTTTCAACCTAAATCTTCGGATGATGTTTACATTAGCGACAAACAAAATATCGGTTATGTTTTTGAAGAACCGTCTAAAAACAATGTAGAAGATATTCCTCAAAAAACAGTTGTAAGAGAATTTCCAAAATCTGAACAGGCAAATTTTGTTACGTCCAGCATTCCTGAAGTAGAAGATGTAATTATCGGTCAATACAAAAAAACATATATTCTGATTGAAAAAGAAGAAGGCTTAGAAATTGTCGATCAACACATTGCTGAAGAACGATATATTTACGAAAAACTTAAGAATTCGAAAAATATTGATTGTCAGCTTTTGTTTATTTCTGATGTATTAGAGGTTTCTCCAAGCGATAAAGAGCTTTTGGAACATAATAAGGACAAACTTGCAAAATTCGGATATGAAATAGAATTCTTGTCAGACCATGAAGTCATTTTCAAAAAAGTTCCGCAACTATTGTCAAAAGTTTCACCAAAAGAAATTTTAGCGGATATTTTAGAAAACATTTCAGGCGATATTGATAATATAGAAGAAAAGATTTTAATAACAACTTCTTGCAAATCCGCTGTAAAAGCAAACACATACCTGAATATGTTTCAAATGCAAGAAATCATCAAAAATTGGAGAAAGTGCGAAAAACCTTTTACTTGTCCGCATGGCAGACCAATTTCACATATAATTGAACATAAAGATATTGCTAAGTTTTTCCAAAGAAACAAATAATTACAAACTAAACTTACTTTACTCAAACAAATCTTTCAAAAAAATTTGATATTCTTCAAGTAATTGTGTAATATAATATAAAGAGCGCTTTTTGACTTTGTGAGGAGTGTAAGCTTATGAAAAGATTTATAAAATCAGTTATATTATTATCGGCGGTTGTAATGGCTATCGGGCAAGCATATTCTGCAACTCCGAGTGAAATGTACGACGATGTTTGGAGAATTGTTAATAAAAAATATTATGACCCGTCTAATAATGCTCAAGATTGGACAAAGTGGCGTTATCGCTACGAAAACAAACTTAAAACAAAAGAAGATGCTTATGTAGCAATAGAAACAATGCTTGCAAGCTTAAATGACCCATACACACGATTCTTAGACCCAAAAGAATTTTCTGAAGAAACGCAATCCATTAAGGGTTCGCTTAAAGGTATCGGTACACAAATCGGTTTAAGAGATGGCGAATTAGTTATTATTGCACCTCTTGAAGATTCTCCTGCTGAAAGAGCAGGTTTGATGGCAGACGATAAAATCCTTGAGATTAACGGCGAAAGCACAAAAGGAATTAACATTGATGCGGCTGCCGATAAAATCAGAGGCGAAAAAGGCACAACAGTTACTTTATTAATTCAAAGAAAAGGTGTGCCAAACAAAACTTATAGTGTAGTAAGAGATGAAATCGAAGTTAAATCGGTTTCTTGCAAACCACCGTTTGAAACAACAAAGATTCCAAATGATATTCAATACATCAGATTGAGTTCATTTATCAGCAAAAACGCTGCAACAGAAATTGAAAGTATTTTGAATAATTCAAGCAACGTAAAAGGTTATATTTTAGACCTTCGTTCAAACCCTGGCGGACTTTTAACTAACGCGATTTATATTTCGGATATGCTATTGCGCGGTGGTGTAATTGTTAGCACAGTTGACAGAGATTCATATAAAAGCACGACTCGTGCCAGATACCAACAAGTTACAGATAAGCCGATTGTCGTTTTAATTAATAAAGGTTCAGCGTCTGCAAGTGAAATCTTAAGTGGAGCGTTAAAAGATAATCATAGAGCTACGATTGTAGGAGAACAGTCTTTCGGGAAAGGTTTAGTGCAAGAAATTAACCGTTTGCCTGATGAAGCCGGCATGAATATTACAATTCAAAGATATTTAACTCCATCCGGAAGTGATATTCATAAAAAAGGCATAACTCCTGATGTTGTGGTAGAATTAACTAAGGAAAACGTTGAAGCAAAAGACGACGTTCAGTTAAAGAAAGCTATTGAAATATTGGAAAAAATGACATGTCTTGTACAAAAGAATGGGTAGTTCGCGGGGGAAAAGGTAAAACCGAACGAGCAAATTTAATAGATAGATTATTAGAAGTTAGGGGCATTACAACTGCAGAGGCAAAAAAAGATTTTTTAAACCCTCTTGAGATAACGTTAATGCACCCTAACGCTTTTTGCGATATGCAAAAAGCTGTTGATAGAATTGTTAAAGCTATAGATGAAAAAGAAAATATTTTAATTTATGGCGATTTTGACGCAGACGGTGTAACATCAACATCTGTATTAATGAAAACATTCAGCTACTTAGGTGCAAATGTTGATTATTACATTCCTGAGCGTGAAAACGAAGGTCATGGTTTGCACACAAAAGCTTTGGTGCAATTACTTTCACAAAAAAAGCCAAAACTGATAATTACAGTTGATAATGGTATAAGTAGCGTTGAAGAAGTTAAATTTATAAACAGTTTTGGACGCGATGTAATTATTACCGATCACCACGAAGCACCTGAAGTTTTACCTGAAGCGTACGCTATAATTAACCCAAAAGCAATGAATGCACTGGATGAAAAACTTACTCCTCAACAAATTGAGTCGTTAACCTCATTAGCAGGTGTAGGTGTTGCATTTAAGCTTGCTCAGGCTGTTTTAGAAAGATATGACAAACTGGCTTTCAGTTTAGAAATTTTACCGTTCGTAACTGTTGGTACGATTGCCGATATTGTTCCACTTATCGGAGAAAACAGATATTACGTTACAAAAGGTTTGGAACTAATTGCAGCTGGCAAACACTATGGTTTAAAAAGAATGCTTGATGTCGCAGGAGTTGGAACTGATAACGGTTTAACAGCCGAACAAATCGCTTTTACTATAGCACCTAGAATCAACGCATCAGGTAGAATTGATACGGTTGATAACGCTATTAAAGTTATGATTTCTGAAAACAAACAAGAAATTGAAATGGCTATTATTTCGCTTGAAAACTTTAATAAACTGCGTCAGGAAATGTGTTCTAATACTTTTGCAGAAGCTGATGAAATGTGGCGCGCGTCAAAAAGTCGAGATAATGCGATTGTTTTATTCTCTAAAGACTGGCATGTCGGAATTGTCGGAATTGTAGCGTCTAAATTTGTTGAAAAATATTATAAGCCGACTTTTATAATGAACTATTCGGAAGAAACAAAAATGTTTCGCTGTTCAGCGCGTGGCGTAAAAGAATTAAACTTATATGACATCATATCGAACATTTCAGAATATTTAGAAGGATTTGGCGGACACCAATTGGCGGCAGGATTTGCGTTTAGTGAAGAAAAAGCAAGTTTTGAAACCGTTAAAAAAGCGTTAAATAAAACTATTGATGAAATGCTGAACGGACAAAAATTAAACCCATCTCTTGAGGTTGATTTAGAGCTTTCAATAGATGAAGTTGATGTAGGTTTAGTAGAAGAAATATCTAAACTTGAACCTTTCGGCGCATCGAACCCTTCTCCAACATTTGTTGTAAATAATTTGACTTTGAAAGAAAAGAAGTTGATGGGTTCAACAAAAGACCATTTAAAACTTATTGTTGACACTCCAAATGGCACAATGGATTGTGTTTGGTGGTCAAGAGGCGATATTCCTCTTATTCAGGGTGATAAATTGGATATTGCATTTGCTCCGCAACTGAATACTTTTAACGGTGTAACTTCTGTTCAATTAATCTTAAAAGATGTTCACTCCGACGCCTTAGTTCAAGAGGAAGAAGTTAAGACCAAAATTTATGACCACAGAAAGAAAACAAATATTCTAGCACAGGTTAATGACTACATCAAAAATTCTAAGCTATCTATATGCGCTTTTGTCGAAGACAGGGCAATTATGGAAGGTCTTAAACCGTTCAAGAATATTTGTGAACATATTGCAAACAGAAACAGTGCAAACAAGAGTGACGTTTTGATGTTCTTTGATTATCCGGCGGACGAAGATGTTATGCAAAATCTTATGACAACAGTTGCACCTGATGCAATTCATTACATGAGATATCAAAATAACAAATACAATGAAGAACAAATTTTAAAAATGTTTTCCGGCATGATTAGATATACTTGTAATACGCTTGACGGAAATTTCGATTTAGAAAGAGCTTCAACTGCGCTCGGCGTAAACAATCCTGTAATTGAAACAATGCTTGAAATGTTTGAAGACACAGGCATGATTAAGATTAAAGAACGTAACGAAGACGCTTTTAAGATTGAATTTGTACAAGCGGTTGAATTATCAAAAACCCTTCATACAATGAAATATGCAGAATTTGTAGAACTTATGAATACAATTAATGATTATAAAAATAAATTTATGACTATAGATATTGTGTAGGAGTTTAAGTATGAAAATTAGCGCAGTTGATAGTGTAAAAGCTGCTAAAATTGAAAAGCTAATAAAAAAAGTACAAGAATCTGTTAATCCTGATTTAAAAACCACTGCGGAAATTTACGTTGAAATGGAAAACATCGGGCTAGAGAATATCTTAGCCTACTTTTCAAAATAAACTGTGACTATTAAAAATTAGTTATTTTATATTAGGAAATGCGTAAATAACTCCTTCGTCACTTCTCCATCTCATATAACCTGTTTTTGGAGTCTTGTCAATATCAAAAACTGAAACTAAAGCCCAATTTCCTCGTACTGCTGTTAGTTTTATTTGTTTTACATAATTTAATTTAGCAACATTCTGCGATGTTTCTTCACTTTTTGAACGCAAAACTTCGATTTCATCAGGCGCATCTTTAAATAATCTTAAACCGTATTTTCTACCATACATATTGTAAAAACTTAACCATGGCAAAAATTGAAATCTATCTTCTGTTAGAACCCAACCTCTTGCGCCCGTAAATTTATCATAAATAACCTCTACCCAACCGTCATCACCAATATCTGAAACATACAAAAAGCCAAGTTTTTTTTCATTTAATAATAATGCAAAAATTCCATCAGGCATAGTTTCAGCCTTATATGAAAAATTAAAAGATTTTATTGCTTTAGAATTCGCTTCCGGCTCTGAATAAATTGTTATGTTATCACCGGTTTGATACATACCAATCGCATCTTTTGGAATTGTATTAACATAAAAAGGCATCACATCCGCAAAAACAGGTAACATAAACATCATGCACAATACAAGCAAAAATCTTTTCATTTTAATAGCCTCACTTTTTTGTTATTTTAACATTTAATATTCTATAATACAACGACAGGGAGAAGGAAAATGTTTATTTAATCTGGAGGAAAACTTTTTAACAAAAAAAGGATATACAATATTGAACTGAAACCCTAAAACCGACTTTTTTTTACTTTGTCTAGTTTTAGGGTTTCAGTTCAAAAATCATCTTTTTTATTAATCTTTGTTATTTTAAATTACTTTTATTTAAGCTAGCCTTTAAACCTTGCGCCAAATCGTGGCGTCCGCTTTTTTCGTAAATTGCAGTCATTGATTCTAAAAACTTAAGGTTATCAATATTTGGATTTGATTGATTTACAGGAGCTGTATTAACAGGTGTTGTATTTTTTCTAACTGCTTGTTGAAGAGCTGTTGCTTGTCTTTGAGGTTGGCTCATTGTTTGAACATTTTGTTGTGACATCGGATTTACAAAATTTCTCAATCTTGGATTATGAATTGGAGCTTCTGATTCATAAGGATTTCTGTTTTCTCTTTGATAAGCATTTAAACCATAATTAACAGTTGTGAATGGTTTTTCAGGAGCTACATAAGAAGAACCGATTTGTTGAGCACCTTTGTACATTTCAATTTCTCTATCCGTTAAGCTTTGAGAAAGACCAATTTTCATATCTGGTTCTTTGCGTTTAAATAAGCGTACAACAGCAAATGCCAACAAGCCAACTAAACCAAAAGAAACAGCTTTGTTTGCAGTATCAGATACAGTGTCTTCGTCAACGGAATCCTTAATACCTTCTACAGCAGAAGATTTTTGTAAGCGTTGAAACAAGCTTGATGTTTTAGTTTGGCTCATATCTTCTTTGTAAATTGGAGCATAGCTTTCAATAGGATTGCTCAATTTAACACTTTGTGCTTCAGCTTTCTTAGGCATTACAGGAGCTAAAGAATCAAAAGAAACGCTTGCACCTGCAGCATTTTCTGCTTGGAAAAATATACTAACACCATTATTTCCCGCAGGTTCTACCATAACCGTATCTACGTTTGACACGTTGTTATAAACAGTGTTTAGAGTTTTAGAAGCTCTAATATCTTTCATATTCAATGTAATTTGATTTGGTGCTTTAACGGTTTTCTTAACATCAACCGCTTTATCCGAAACCAAAACAATATTATATGTATCTTTAACAGGAACAATTTCTATTGACTGCAAAACATTTTCTTCTGCAGAAACTGCCAACATAGACAAAAACATTCCTAAAAACAACAACGTTCTCTTCATAATAGTATACTCTCTCTCCCTTAATATTAGTCTACTAAATTGGCATGCCCATGCCATCAATCAAGGGGTTATATTTTGGGATATATCATATAGACCAAATGGTCTATATGGATTAATTGTTTTAGCAACTATAAAATAGAAATAAAAAAGGGTGCGCTCTCGAGCGCACCCTTTTTAATAAAATATTTTAAAACAATTTTCCACTTTCCATTTTCAATTGTCCATTGTATCAGTATCTTCCAACCTGATTCCTACCGTGTTCTTTTGCATAATACAAACCTTTATCTGCCCATTCAATCAAATCTTGTGGAGTTTGAGCATTTTCAGGGAAAGTCGCAACTCCAAGGCTTATTGTTACAGGTGCGGTATCTACCGGTGTTAAATGAAACGGTTTTTCAGCAATTGCTTTACAAATTCTGTTTGCGTGATTCATTGCTTCTTCTGCAGAAGTATTAGGAAGTATAATACTCATTTCTTCACCACCATATCTGCAAACATAATCAGTTGTTCTTGAGTTCTTTTTAAGAATTTGTGCAACTTGTCTTAAAACCGCATCGCCTGCTTGGTGGCCATAAGTATCATTAAATTTCTTAAAGAAATCAATATCCGCAATAATTAATGAGAAAGGTTGATTGTATCTTCTTGCGATATCCATTTGCTTTCTTAAGGTATCTTGAAAATATCTGTGATTATAAAGTTCTGTTAAACCATCTATTGTAGCTAATTTGTATTGATATTCAAAATCTCTGGCTTTCATTAAATATTTAGCCAAGAATGATAGTGCAAAAGCTGCCATTATTGCCAATGTCGGTAATACAACAGGAATCCACAAGTTATATAATTCCATCGCATAAAAAGAAATAAATAAATATGCTATTGCAAATAATGAAGTTGACAAAAACGCAAACAATGTAGAAGTTGAAAGCATTACAATAGCACCAACCAAAGCTATAACACCTGCAATAATCAACACATTTGTTATTGTTGAAGTTTTATGAATAAAATTATCGTCTAACATATTATTAAAGAATGTTGCGTGAACTTCTACACCGGGGTAAACATTATTTTGTACAGGAACACTTTTATTATCTTGCAAAGCCATTGCAGTCGTTCCTATAATAATAATTTTATCTTTGAATTCATAACCGCTTTTTTGTCCACCTTGCATTTCGTTTACCAATTTATACATTGGAACCATTGTATGTGTTTCACTTGGACCGTACCAATTAAGAATTGCTTCTCCATTTTTTGTTAGAGGAATTTTTGTATCACTTACCAATAAATTAGAAAATTTATCAATCGTAAATTCGTTATTATGGCTTTCATTTAAGTAATCAGCACCGGCTTTAAATGACATAAACGGATAATATTTTCCTTTATACGGAATAAAAGGAGATACTGTTCTTATTATCCCATCATTATTTCTTGTTACATTTGTCATTCCTACGTTAACTTTACCATTAAGAAGTTCTGCTAAAACAGGTCTGCAATTTGTATATTCTTGAGGGATTTTTACACGAGAATTGTTTTCAAGTTTTACTTCTAATCTTTCAGGTAAATCAATAGGTTTTCTAACATCTGCGGTTTGAGTATCAAAATTCATACCTGTATAAATGTTAGGATATTTATTCATCGCACTAATTAGAGCATTATCAGAATCTTTAGACGCTCGCATTGATTTAATAAACAACAAATCAAAAATTATTGCTTGAGGTTTTTGAGCCTCCAAGTAATTAATCATATCGCCGTAAACATTTCTTGGAATAGGCCATTCGCCATATTTGTCCCATAAATATTCAAGGCTCGCATCATCAACCGCCAAAACCACAATATCAGAATTTGGATTTGGATGTCTTTTTATATGAAGCACTTGCCTATAATCAAAACTTCTGTTTTCAGCTACATCAAAAAATGACACAAGTCCGTGTCTTAAAGTACTGTTATTCTGCAACAAAACGAAACCTATTAAAAGCGCCGCCAAAACCAGCAACAAATAAGTTCCGAAAATAAACCACTTCGTCTTTACCAAATTTTTCAAGATTACCTCTCCTTGGCTCAGCTAAAATACTTAAGCTCCGGTATAGTTAATCTTTGTTTTCTTTGCAATAAGCTTATCAACGCGAATTGTTTTCTCAATCAGCGTATTGTTGAGTTTCAAAACTTCAGTTGATTTAAGCAAATCCAAAGGGTTTAATAAGTATTTTAGTAAGCATTCTTCATGTAAGTTCATATTTTATTAGGACGACAAATGTTGACTTTTCTTGAAGGATTATTAAAAAAATAGTACAAACGGATGAATATAGACACCCTAGCCCTCTCCTGTAAGGAGAGCGGATTCTCGGTAGGGCGTAAGCCCGTAAGGTGGCGGTCAGACGTTACTCTGCCGACACCCCGAATAATCCAAGACAGGGCTAGGGTGAGGTGTCTACATCCATCCACCAAACGAACGATTTTTTATAAAAAATCTCAAAAAAACTAAAATCCAACCGATAACAATAAAAAAGAGGTGAATTATATGTTTAACGGTTTTTATCCAAGATATGATTTAGAAGCTAGAATTCAGCACACAAAGCTTGATAGCTGGGGCGATATGCCATCAGCAAGAATGAGTCGTGTTGAAGAGCCTGCAGGCGCAGATTTTCAAAGCGTAATGTCAGGATTGGTTGAAAACCTTAATACATCTATGAATGCGCCTGATAACTTATTAAAAGACGCTATGATGGGTTCCGAAAACGTTGATATTCACGACGTTATGGTTGCAATGTCAAAAGCAGAAATCGCGGTTAACGTTGCAACAACTGCGACAGGAAAAATCATCCAAGCGTATGATAAAATAATGCAAATTCAAATTTAGACTTCTCATATTTGATATGTATGTGTATAATAATATAGGGTAGGAATATGGATTTCAAAAAATTATTAGAAAATAAAGTGCTTTTAGCCTCCGTAGCAGGCGGTATTGTACTCGTATTGGTAATTTTTATTATTTGCGGGTCTTTAGCAATGTCTAATAAATCCAAAGATGAACAAATTGATGTAAGTAAAGAACCTTTGAAAGAAGACGTTGATTTACTTACAACAGACAATTTAGGAAAAGCGCTCGAAATCCAAGCCCTATTAGCAAGAAACAATATTGTTGCAGCTCGTGCAGTTGACGGTACAAAATCTGTTTTAAGACTTAAAAAAGGTGACTGCACCCCTGGGATGAAGAAATGTACAACCGAACAACGTGATAGAGCTATTATGGTAATCGTTGAAAGTGGTTTGTATGACCAAAACGTTGGTTTGGAAATCTTTGATAAAGGTGACTTTACTTCAACCAAAGAAGATAAAAGAATTCGATTAGTTCGTGCAATGGATGGCGAACTTGCTCGTTTAATCAGAAGAATTGACGGAATTGAAAACGCGTCTGTATTTATTTCTATTCCTGAACAAACAATGTTTTCTTCTATGCAAAAACCGATAACCGCAACGGTTCAACTTCAAGTTGATGTTGGTCAAACTCTTAACATGGGAACGATAAAAGCTGTTTCTAACTTGTTGTTAGGCAGTGTTTCAGGTTTGAAAGCCGAAAACATCTCAATTACCGATACTAACGGACATGTTTACAACAGTATGATTGATGCTCAATCCGAAATGCTTGCTAAACTTCAAGAAAACGATAAATATATGCAGGAAAAAGTTCAAACTCAATTGAACAGATTAATCGGACAAGGCAAATATGTTGCAACAGTTAGCACATTCCTTAAACAAGCACCTGTTGAAAAATTTACAATTGCTTATGACCCTGAAAAGAAAGCCGCTGTTAATGAACAAACTTTCTCTGAAGGATTAGGCGATCAAACACAGGACGTTAATAAAAATACAAATGCTGTAAGCGTTTATCTTCCAAACGGTTTGCCTGCAGGAAGTTCAGATTCAACTCAAAACAGAAGTTATTCAAGAACAGCGCGTGAAACTCAGTATGGTGTAACTAAGGTTCAAACAAATGAATATATGTCACCGGGAACTTTAGAAGAAATTTCAATTGCTGTAACTTTAGAAAAAGACGCATTGCCGGTTGAATTAACATTAGAAGAATTAAAAGAATTAGTAGCTCATGCTGCAAGCCCTAAAGCAGATCCTGAAAATGTAACAATCGCTTTTGCGGATTCTTTAGATCCATTCATGGCGGGTGATAAGAACGTTAAAGCACCAATTAAGGCTGAACACGGTAATCCTTGGTGGTTAGCAATTGCACTACTTGCATTTGGTTTGTTCTTTGGTCATAAGGCTTTAACTCAAAAAATCAATGCTGCTAAAGCAGCTCAAGAAGAAGAGTTGATGCGATTAAGAGAAATGAACGAAGCGCAAGAAAAACAAATCAAAGATTTGAGTATGAATGCAGCTGATATGATAGAAAAACAATCACAACTTCAACAAGGCTTATTGGAACAACAAAACAAACCTGTTGCAATTCCAACTTCAGGTGCCGAAATTCGTGATGCATTAAGAGAGCTTAAACGTGAATTTGACGGCGTAGACGAAGGCGAAGCCGGTGAAAAAATCAGAAGCTGGATTGAACAAGGTTAAGTTATTAATACAGGATTAAGCCTATCTACTAATAATCAAAATATAAATTCAGACTTTTTACGGATTAAAGCATAACCACAAAATGTAACTATATAGTTATGAAAGTAAAAAGTTTTTTCAAATTGCTTAATAGAAAAATAAACAAATACGACAAGGCCACTTCAAACCCTTTTGAAGCACCGCCATTACCTATTGTTATTGTATGGATAGATGAACCTAAAGAGAATGCGTCACAAGAATAATGAGTTATTCAACATTATTTGCTACCCCAATCAAATACAGAACTGATTGCATCATCAATTAATGATTGAATTGATTGAATTTCCGTATTGATTGATTCTAATTCTGTTGATAAATTATCCATATCAATATCTAAGTAGCTTTCTTTTTCGGAAATTCTTGCTTTTTCTGCTTCGTACCACGCTGTAACTTCTTCTCTTACTTCAGAGTTGTTATTTTGTGCAACAAGACCGCTTGTAACATAATATGTCAATGATGTATCAGGGTCGTAGTTACCTTCATCGTTGACAGTTGCAAGTTGAAAAGTCCCGCTTGATAATGCGTCACTTACGTAATCATCATTTGTTCTCATATCATTATTGTATTCTGTTGTCCAACCATTTGCTGCCGCAGCTTGGAAGATTGGATAATAGAAATCTACAATTGATTGAATTTTTTTAGTTGTAGTTTCAGTATTGTCGACCGTAACTTTATTACCCGTACTATTGCCTGTAATTGTTTGAACGCCATTTGCATCATAGCTTGTGCTATTCTGAGATTTACCGTCAATTGCATTCTTAAATTGTTCTTCTGTAAACCCAGGAAGAAGTTTTGCTAATATTGCAGGAATTTGGTCTGTCGAGAATGTACCGCCTCTGCCTTGAGAGTCCATAGCAGAAGAGCCAAGCACACTTGTAATAGCACTTGCATAAGCTTTACTCATAACTACTTGACCTTTAAAGTCTGTCAAAATCATTGAATTTTGACTTTTTAACGGCTGTGTTCCTCCTGTAACTGCAGCATAATTATTACCATATCCCATCAAATAGCTATAATTAATCTTGTTATACTTACCGTTAGCATAATAAGAAATTTGCTTAGCCTTTAATTTACTGTTATATTCTTGCGACAATTGGGTTTGCTCTCTTGATAATGCCATTTTTTGCATTGAATCAATAGAGATGCCATACTCGCAATCAGCTTTGCGGGCTGTCAATGTTAAAAGTCTTATGTTTGAGCAGGCTAATCCCATTTTTTACTTCCTTTATTTTGTCCCTTTTACATGTTTATCGGCATTTTTTGCAAAAACTTTAGTTTTTATGGAGAAAGTTTTACAAATCTTTACAATTGAGCAATTTCTTTAAACTTTTTGTTTTATACATGTTAGAAGTAATTAGTGCAGGAGTTCGTATGACTACGATTGATTCAATTGGAAATATTCCAATAATTCAAAATGGCAATGTCGTAAATAATCAACCAAAAGTAAACTTTAGAGCATCAGCACAGGTTGATAATCCGGTTGATAGCTTTATTAGCGAGCAAGAAAAAGCAAAGAAAAAAGCAAAGAAACAACAAAACTTGAATGCAGCGGTACAAGTAGCACTTCTTGGTTTGTTTGGTGTAATTACTGCAGTAACGGTTAAACAGGCAAAAATGCAAGGTGTATTTAAAAAAGCAGAAAAACAACTTAATTTTAAAGATTTGTCCAAGGAATTGAGTCTAAGTGAAATGGCACTTCCTGATAGTCAAAAGAAAGCTGCAGAAAGAGTTGCAAATAGAATTGAACACTACGATGAAATCATCAAAAAAGGCGGCAAAAAGGGTACGGCTATTTTATTCTACGGACCTCCCGGAACCGGTAAAAATACTTTTGCTTATGCGATAACCAAGAAATTTCCTAATGCAAAATTTTTAGATATGGATATTTCTAAAATGAATTCAAAATGGCATGGTGAATCAGAACAAAATATATTAGGAACAATGGAATCTACTATAAAATATGCAAAAGAACATCCAAGTGAAAAAGTATTTGTATTTTTAGATGAAATTGATTCCGTAATGATGCAAGATAGAAGCAGTGGTGCGAAACTTTCTCAAGATATTTTGAATGCTTTCAAAAAAGGTTTTAATAGCTTGACCGGAGAAAAGAACATTATTGTAATGGGTGCAACAAATTTAAAACTTGATCCTAAAAAAGCTATGATGGAAGGCAAAGTTTTGGATACAGCGATGGTTGATAGATTTGCGCAAAAAGTTCTTGTAGATTTGCCAACAAAAGACCAAATTAAAGAAGGTATTCAAAAATTTTATCAAAATTCTGAAAGAACAATGGTAGATGATGCAATGAAAGATATTAATAATCCAGAATGGGATAAGATTGCAGACTTTTTATCAAAAGATGAACGTCAAACTTCATTCAGGAAGCTAACAGATATTTTAGGAACTGCTGCAGAAAGTTCTGAAGTCGGTAAAAATGTCACATTTGATGATGTGATTAGAGCGATTAAAACAAATCAAGATACTTTGTATGCAACAGACACAGAAATGCAGGCATTTTTGAACTCAGTAAAATAAAAGGAATTATAAAATGACTCAAATTAATACACAAACCCCAATCAGATTTAAAGCAAACGATTATCAGGTGAATTATAATAATCGTTATACTCCGCCAATGCCTGAAGATTCTCCAATGGATGATGTATTCATGATGCAGGTGATGGAACAACAAAAGGCTGCTAAAAAAGAAAAAAGTAAAGAAAACTGGAATAAAGCAGGCGTGTTAGCACAAATAGGTATTGCGACCGCATTCTTAGGAATGCTTGGCGTACAAATTTATGGTTTGAAAAAGGGTGGCGGTAGTATTAAAGCAAACAAACTAGAGTGGAAAAACATTGCAAAAGATACAAAATTCCCAAAACTGGAAGATGATTGTGTAAATCCTAAAGTTAGAGAATTTATTAAAACTATGAAAAAATCTGCAGGACTTTCTGAAACCGCTGCAAAAATGGCTGGCGTAAAACGTCCTGAACAGTGTATTTTAATGTATGGTCCGTCCGGTACAGGTAAAACTTTCTCCGCGAAAATGCTTGCTAAAGAATTAGGTGCTGAATATGCAGAAGTTCAATTTGCAGATGTTTCATCACCATATATCGGTCAGACTTCTGTTGAAATTCAAAATGTGTTCAAACAACTAAAAAAACAAGCAGAAAAACATCCTGACAAAAAATTCTTAGTTGGGTTTAATGAAATAGATGCTTTGCTTGTGCCAAGAGAAAAATGCGGCTCAAATAACCTGCATTTAGCTGAAAATAGAACTGCGTTTCTAAACGGTTTGGATGACATTGCAAATCTAAAAAATCTTAAAATTGTAGGAACAACAAACGTATACCCTGAATCAGGGAACTTAGATAAAGCATCATTGAGCAGGTTTAAAAATATGATTGAAGTTCAACTTCCAACAGAAAAAGAACTTAAAGCATCATTGAAATTCCATTTGAATGATAGCGAAAGTGTTACAAAACAAAAATTCTTTGAAAACAATGATAGTGCAATTGATAAATTTGTTGCTAAACTTCAAAAAAATAAATATTCTCAAAGAGATGTTGAGGATTTAGCTGATAAGGCTCGTAATGAATTTGCGAATGTTTTAGAAGGTTCTAAAAACATTGATGCGGAGAAGTTTGAACTTAAATATTTAGATAAAGCTTTTGATTTAAAAGGTCCTACAACAGGTTCTATTTCTACTGAATCTGCTCAACCGGCATGGGGAAATATTCCAATGCCTACGCAAAAAATGGGTTTATGGCAAAGAATCAAAAGTTTATTTGGCAAGTCATAAATAATTTCAAATAATTAATATGTTACAAAAACGTCTTGTATTACATTAAATATCTATGTAATACATGCTTAGTATATACGATTTTAAAACTTCGTTACATTACGTTTAAAAAAGGCAATTTTTGAAAATTAAAATACTTTATATAAATGTAAGTAACGATTAAAACAAAGGAAACGAAATAAAAAAGGTTAAGCGACTGAAACGTTAAGTTAATTAACCTAAAACAAATTTTCTTTTTATACTCTCTCTTAATATCCTCGTGTTTATTTAATGTTTGCCATTTTCAAAACGGCAAACTTTTCTTTTATAGAGAGTTTTAAATTATTTATAGAATGATGCAGAAAACTTTTTATTTTCTCTGCGACACACTCTCGACACACTAAAAATAAAAAACACTTGTAAACCTTTTAAAAGTTCTCAAGTAGATTTTAACCTTTTTTGCAAATCTAAATTCAAGCATTATGATTTCATTATTTATAGAAACGAAATAAAAGTAAATTATAACATATTTTAAGCTAAGAACAAATCAAAACTGCACTTGTTCTCTTTTATCAAGTTGTGAAAGCTAATAAAGCATTTAATCTTTTCCCTTAATTTGTTTAGGTTGCTTATGTGGAAGAAAATTACTGTCAGTTACAACTTTTTTACCAGTTTCTAATTCCAACTTTTCTGCGTAGCGGTCATATTGGGTTGTTTTACCTGTGGAATCTGTTTTGAACTAGCCCGTTTTTAAGATGTGGTTGTGCCGTTAGGGTTTGCCATATAACTACCAGTTTTAGAAAGCATATTTGTTATCCTTAATGATAGCAATAAAGTCTTTAGTTTGTTTCCACCTTAAGTAATTATTGAAATTTCTCTGTTGTTTCAAAATCATCTCCTAATTATTGTATTGAATTAATTTTAACGCAATATTATATTATTCTTCTTTATATTTACAAGGAATATCCATTTCTTTTAAGTAAGTAAGCCCCCATTTGTTTAATTCAATAATAGATGGAATTAATCTCTTTCCACGTTCAGTCAATGAATATTCTGTTTTAGGTGGGACAACAGGATACAATTTTCTTTGAATAATTCCGTCTGCTTCTAATTCCTTTAATTGTTGTATTAGCATTTTAGGAGTTGCGTGAGAAATTAATTTTTGTAATTCGTTGTACCTTAGGGTTTTATCAATAAGATGACCAATTATAACTCCCTTGTATTTCCCTCCAATAATCTCCATTGTAACCTCAAGTGGACATTTGTATTCATCTTGTCTTTGTTTACTCAT
>CAKVGW010000028.1 GCA_934747325.1 uncultured Candidatus Melainabacteria bacterium
GCCTTTCCCTATAAATTACGGCACGATAAAAAATAACTTTACAACTTTAGTTGTAGAATCATCCATTTGGAGGATAAAGGATATTGATATACAGTAATAGTGCGCATTTCAATATTTTATAAAATCTTATTTGCTTCATGATTTTCTACAACTTTAGTTATAGAAAGAATATTAATAATTGTTGACATTTTGTTTTATAAATTCTACGACTTTATACATTTCAGCATGCTCTCTAACATATTCAGGAGGCAATTTTTTTAGCCAATTGTAAGCTTCAAGAATTGCTGTTTGTGTATATTCAGGATTAGTATTTTTATGCATTCTTGCACTATTTGCTTTTGCAAATATTAATTGTTCTATATATTCTTCTTTAGTGTGTAAATTTTCTTTATTGGATAAACTATCATAATTATTAATAACATTAATTAATGCATTCATTTTAATTTGATTTGATTTTAAATAAGAATTTACTGTAATTGCTTTTGGATCTTTTTTAAATAAATTTTGAATAATAGAGCAAAAATGTAATATTCCAAAATCATTTTGATTTTTTTCTCTTGTTTCAATTTGTTTCATTATTATAAATTTAAGATTTCTTATGTTATTTTGATTTTTATTCATCAAAAGTTTGCAAATTCTATTTGATAAATATGGATTTTCTAGATTTTCTAATTCATCCACAAATTTCAATGACTTATAAATAAATTTTTCTTCTAAAGAATCTTTTTTAGCTTCTTCATACATATTATTAAAACATTCATCAAAGAGGGAGTTTTCAATCGGAGCATCTTCTTTTATAGCATTTATTATATTTTTACTAACACAAGAAAATTTTTGCATTACATTATCAATTTTTGTATCGTTACATAGTGTCATGTCTGTTAATGCGATACTTACATATTTTTTTAATCCAGAATAGCTTTTTTCATTCTCTGTTTTATAATTTTCACTGAATTTTTGAAAATCTTTATATGCAGATAGCAATTCTTTTCTTGCATCTTGTTTATTTGTATAAACTAATTCATTTGCAATTTCACACTTAGTTTTTATCAGTAGTTCTAAATAAGTATCTTTTTTATTCATTTGACGTGAAATTGTTCTAAATTTTTCTCCTACTGTATCATAATTTGAGCAAATATTATTTAGTGCTTTTTTTCGTAAGGTTAAACAAGCTAAATAGTTTGAACCATGGATTTCATAAGCTTTATATATATTACAAAGTTCGGTTGTTCTTGCTGCAATATGGACACTATCTTTTTGCATTTTTGCAATTTCTAATGCTTTTGGAATAAGTTGTTTTAATAATATTGGATTATTATCTTTATTAAATTTTATTAAAAAACTATAAATAATACCTGCTAAATTATCTTGTTTGGCATCAACCATTTTATCCGCAAGTGCTATTAGGCAATTATTTAAAAGATTTTCTTTTTCAGGAGTATTACACTTTTTAGCAGTTTTATATAAATCACAGGAAAACTGTTCAGGTTTAATGGGTATTT
This sequence comes from uncultured Candidatus Melainabacteria bacterium, assembly GCA_934747325.1. Classification (GTDB taxonomy): domain Bacteria; phylum Cyanobacteriota; class Vampirovibrionia; order Gastranaerophilales; family Gastranaerophilaceae; genus CAG-196. The sequence continues at coordinate 1,503 of CAKVGW010000028.1, forward strand.
GTTGATGCACTTTATCCATGTAACTTTGAACATGAGATAACATTTTTTGTATAGGTACTTGGTTTTGATTAATTTTATTTATTTTCATAATTATATAAAAACACTAAAAAAATTTTTTGCTACTAATGTTAAAATTTTATCCACCTCGGTAATAATAAAATCTTATCTATGCGTGTAATTTATTCATGACAAAGGAGATAATTTATGAAACTTGAACATTCTGAAACATTACAATGCTTAGTAAACGCGTTTGCAGGGGAATCACAAGCAAGAAATCGTTACACATTTTTTGCTAAAATAGCAAAACAAGAAGGGTATGAACAAATTAGCCAAATATTTTTAGATACTGCAGAAAATGAGAGAGAACATGCTAAATTATTTTATAAACATATTCCGAATGCAGAACACTTGACTGTTACAGGTGCTTATCCGTTTTTTTATGGTGATACTTATGAAAATCTTAAAGCAGCTTCATCCGGTGAACGTGAAGAATGGGAAATTTTATATAGAAATTCTGCCCAAGTTGCTAAAGATGATGGTTTTGATGATATTTTCAGATTATTTAATAATGTTGCAGAAATTGAAAAACATCACAGTCACCGTTTCGAACTTTTAGCAGAAGAACTAAAAGCTGAAACTATATTTAAAAAAGAAGAAGTAACCCAATGGGTATGTAGAAAATGCGGTCACATACATATAGGCAAAGAGGCACCATGCCAGTGTCCCGTTTGTGAACACCCTCAGGCATATTTTCAAGTGTTTGTAGAAAAGTATTAAATTAGTTGACGAGTTGAAAGGTGGAACAGTTGAATAGTTCATTAAGTTCGCTTTGCTCACGTGATTCTGAACCCTTTACGGGTGTGTTAAAAGTCTTGCAAAACCCTCACCCTAACCCTGTCTTGGATTATTCGGAGTGGAGTCAGAGTAATATCTGACTTCCACCTTACGGGCTTACGCCCTACCGGAAATCCGCTCTCCTCTGAGAAGAGGGAATAATGAACTTTTCAATCGTTCAACTGTTCTTCTCTTCAACTAATTTAATATAAAATATTCGTCATGCCGGTGGTAATTAACGCCATGTTGTATTTATCAACCATTGTAATTACGTCAGCATTAGCAGAAGGCAAAATTACAAGCCCGATTCTACCTTGCGCCGCAACGTTTATATCATGCACTGTGACTGGCATGTCAGACGCCAAAACCGCATCTTTCGACATGTCACAAGAATAATCAAGCGCAAATTCAACAGACGCAGAATGTAAACCTTGTGAAATTGCAGTCGTTTTTAAATCTTTTGCCACAACAATTGCTTGAGAAGATGCATGTTTGGCAATTTTCCACGCAAAAACAGCATCCTCGATTTGTTCAACCGTCGGTTTTACTTTTGACATAATCTTGAATGAATCTTTTGTTAATTCGCTCAAATTTGGTGATTGAGTCAAAGTACCAAGCGGTGTAACTTTAATATCGTTAGATAAATATTTTTTGTAATCTTTTAATGGCGTATTAATTGTTATATAGCAAACATCGTGGCGTTCCAAAATTTCAATTGCATTTTTGGTAAATCTCGGTGCAACAATTTTGTTAGAAGATTTAAGCATTTTAGCTATATCGCTATCAACCTCTATGGATACAAGCACAATAGAATTTACAAAATCAACTGGATTTGAATCCATGACTTTTAACATCGCGTCTTCCAAAGATTTTCCTAATGCAACAGCACAAATTCCTGCACCTGAGGCTGTAACAACTGCATTAACGTCAAAAAATTCGCTTATTACATCCAAGCCCCTTGTGATTGTAATTATATCTGTATAAGATAAGTTTTTACTTGTTTCATAATCAATTGTTTTGTCGTTTGCTTCCAAACTTGCTGTTTGGCATGCGTTTTCACCACTTGTGATTTTTATTTCGTCTAAATTCATATTTCTAATTTTCCACTTTCCATTTTCAATTTATTATTGTCCAACCGGCGCACTTGTTACAGGAATTGGTGCAAATTGAGCTTGCGGAGCTTCTACTCTTTCCTGTTTAACTTCAACTGTCGGAACTTCTTTTTTCTTTTGTATAATATCAATAGGTTTTATGCTATCAGGTTTTATAACAGCAGACTGTCCTTCTTTCTCTTTTTGAGCTTCTTCTTTGGCTTTATCTTGCTTATCTAATTCTTTTTTGGCAGCTCCTTGCGGAATAATTGAAACTCCTGCTGCTTTAAAAGGATTTAAAATAATTTCAGGATATTCAAAATCAGCATTACCATATTGTTCGGTTGCAACTGCCATAACGTCTTTCCAAATAAGTGCAGGAACTGTACCACCTGTAATACCACCCATTTGAGAGTTGTCGTCATTGCCGACCCAAACACCTGTTACTACGTCAGGCGTAAATCCGATAAAGTAAGCGTCACGGCTATCGTCTGTTGTACCTGTTTTGCCAGCAGCTGGTTTACCGATATTTGCTGCACGACCTGTACCGTTTGTAATAACGGTTTTCATAATCGCAGTCATTGTTGCAGCTGTATTTAGATTAAGAACTTTGCTTGAGCGGGCTTTTTTTGCTTCATAAAGAATTGTTCCTCTTGAAGATTCAACTCTTTCGATTGCATAAGGTTCAACCTTGAAACCACCGTTTGCAAATACACCGTAAGCTCTTGTCATTTCAAACAATTTAACACTGTTTGAACCAAGTGAAATTGTATAATCATACGGAATTGGAGTTGTAATACCCATTACTCTTGCAAGTTGAATAACCGCTCTAACACCTACTGATTCCATTAACCTTGCTGTACAAACGTTTGAAGATACCATTAAAGCTGTATATAAAGGAATTGGGCCTCTATATTTGTTACCGTAGTTTTTAGGTGTCCAGCCACCTGCTCTGAATGGCAAGTCATCTATCATATCGTTTGGTGAATAACCTTTTTCAATTGCCGCAGTATAAATGAACGGTTTAAATGCAGAACCTGAAGGTCTTGCAGATTGCGTAACTCTATCATACTGGCTCTTAGAATAATCTTTACCGCCTGCGTAAACTAAAATTCTGCCGTCTATCGGACTAAATGAAAATACAGCAGCTTGGTTTTTATCTCTATTCAATCCCCAAGCGTTTAAGTTTTTAAGAATTGCTTCATTTGCTTTAACTTGTGCCTTGTAATTTAGTGTTGTAATTACTTTATAACCGCCATTTACGATTTCATCTTCAGAAAAACCTAGTTTTTGCAAATCTTTCATTACATAATCGCAAAAATAAGGAGCTTTATTTGTAGCATACATCACAGGCATGGTTGAAAGTTTAATTGGTGATTTTTTAGCGTTTTCGTAAGTTTCTTTGTCAATGTATTTCATTTTATACATTCTTAAAAGTACCTGATTTCTACGTTTTTCAGCCAATTTAATATTGTTATAAGGCGAATAAACAGAAGGGGCTTGTGGAAGTCCTGCAATTAACGCCATTTCAGGAAGTGTTAATTGATTTAAGTTTTTGTTGAAATAAATTCTTGCCGCGCCTTTAACACCGTAAGCACCTGAACCTAAGTAAACATTGTTCAAATACATTTCCAAAATCTTGTCTTTCGGAATAGTTTTTTCAATTTGTGCTGCAACTTGAAGCTCTTTTATTTTACGTGTAAAAGTTTTTTCGTTAGACAAGAACAAAATTCTTGAAAGCTGTTGTGTAATTGTACTTGCGCCTTGTACAACGTGACCTGCAAGTGCGTTAGCAACCATTGAACGAGCAAGACCAATCATGTCATACCCCGGATGAGAATAGAAGTTCTTATCTTCAGTTGCAATCAATGCTTTAACAAGCTGTTCAGGTACTTCACTCAACTGAACGTTTGAATAAGTATATCCTGCAAACGTTTTGATAACTTCCCCGTCTGACGCGCAGAAAGTTGTAACAATGTTTGGTTTAAGCGTGTTTAAGTTTTTTATTGGCGGAAGTGACATTAAATAAAGTTTTAATGCAATCATGCCGGCCAAAAATACGCCAAGCGCAAAAACAACAAGCCCTGTAATTAGGCTTAACATCGGGCTATCGACCATAACTCGTTTTTTAGAATATCCACGTTTCCTGTTTTTTGGAATATTATAATTTCCCATATATACTCTTTATCCCTTCTTTTTTTATTTTGGATTGCGTCGTCGCATCTAATTGATATTTGCTCCTCGCAGTGACTTGGCGTCTGAGTGTGTTGTCATTGCGAGGGCGTTTAGCCCGTGGCAATCCATATTATATTTCTAGGTTATAATATAGTTAATCTTATTTTATCAAAGAAATACAAATAACGGGGTTTTTGCAAGGAAATGTTAAGTTTTTTGACAATTTTAAAAAATGAATTCTTATCTTATTTTGTACCTGAAAAAATGGAATACAAAATTACGGGAAAATGCTTGAAGTGCGGTAAATGTTGCCGTTATATGTATAGCTTTGATACTTATACAACTACAGATTTTAAGATTATGCAGTTTCTTTTTCCTGCGTACAAAAGATTTTATATTAGGGGAAAAGATGAAGAAGGTAATTTGATTTTTGCATGTAAATATGTAACTGACGAGGGACTTTGTTCCGTATATGATAAGCGTTTGAAGATGTGCAGAAATTATCCTGCCAAGAAAATTTCTTATGCTGGGAAATTGCATGAAGGCTGCGGTTATAAAGTAGAAGACAAGAGTTTTGAAAGTTATATGAAAAAAGAAAAATTATAAGTGATATTCAAAAACTTTACCATTTAATATATAATACTGGTATGAGAAAAATTCTTATTTGTGGTTTGGGAGCAGTCGGATTAACTTATGCCGTTAAATTTAAAAACGGTTCTGAATTAAAAATTTTAGTGGATGAAGAACGTTACAAACGTTATATGCAAAGTAATCTGATGTTTAATGGTGTTGTACAAAAATTTGACTACATTTTGCCGAGTGAAACTTTTCAGCCTGATTTAATTGTTATTGCAACAAAATCACAAGGTTTAGAAAGTGCAATTAAAAATATTAAGAATTTTGTTCACAAAGATGTAATAATTATTTCACTTCTTAATGGAATTTCATCAGAAGAAAGAATTCAAGAAATTTATTCGGATGCAAAAGTGTTAAAATCTTATTTTATCGGACACAGTGCAGTAAGAAACGGAAATTCCGTTACTCAAGATGGAGTGGGAGAAATTGTTGTAGAAAAATCTTCTAAACTTCAAGAAATATTTGACGAGTTTAAAATCAATTATAGAATGCCCGATGATATTGTTTACTCCATGTGGTTAAAATATACGATGAATTTGTTTTCCAATCAGGTTTCCGCTATTTTGAATATGAGTTTTGGAGAGCTAAAACGAAATAATGCATTCATTGATTTTGCAAAAAAAATAATTGCTGAAGTCAGATTAATTGCAGAAAAAAAGGGAGTTAAAAACCTTGAAAACTTAGAAAAAGATGCGCTTGGTTTTTTGCAAAAAATGTGTGATGAAGGTAAAACATCAATGTTGCAAGATGTTCTTGCAGGACGCAAAACAGAGGTGGAAATTTTTGCGGGTGAAATAATAAGGTTGGGCAAATTATACGAAATTCCGACACCTTGCAATCAAGTTTTGTATGATTTAATTAAAATTGTGGAGGAAAGATGAACATAGCGTTTATTCCTGTGCGTGCCGGAAGCAAATCTATTCCGCTCAAAAACATCAAAGAAATTAATGGAAAACCACTAGTTTATTGGACTGCAAAATCTGCTAATGATGCTGAATGTATTGATAAAGTAATTATTGCAACTGATAGCAATGAAATAAAATCCGTTGTCAAAAGTTTTAGTATGCAAAAAATCGAGATTTATGATAGAGAAGCTCAAAATGCAACAGATACAGCATCTACAGAAAGCGTTATGCTTGAATATATCAATAAATCCGATTTAAAAGCTGATGATAATTTCTTTTTAATTCAAGCGACATCGCCAATGCTGAAAGCCGAACATATTGACGATATGTTTAAATATTTTCAACAAAGCGGAGCTGATTCAATTTTTTCAGGCGTAGTAGAAAAACAATTTCACTGGAAAATTACAAATAATCAACAATGTTTAGTTAAACCTGTAAATTATGATTATCGTAATCGTCCAAGGCGTCAAGAATTCGAGGGTTTGGTTGCAGAAAACGGTGCTTGTTATATTAATTCCGTGAAAAATATTTTGTGCGATAAATGCAGATTGTCAGGTAATATAACGTATTATGAATTGCCATTATATACTTCTTATGAAATAGATGAAGAAGCGGATTGGAAAATTGTTGAAACTTTAATGGAAAAATTCAGTTATTAAATTTTTGCAATGTTTATACCTTCAAAATTATTAACAACTTTCCAAAAAAATATATTTGGTGTAAAATGTCTAAGTAAATCGTAATATTAGAAGGACAGTCGTTTTTGACTGAATGTGGATATGACAATACAAGAATGGTTCGATAAGCGAAAAGAAGCTCAAATTGAAAGACGAGCTAAAGACATGAAAGGGATTGATGTTGAAACTCCTGAGCTTTGGACAAAATGTGTTCATTGCGATACTCAAATCCTAAAATCAGAATTAGAAGATAATATGATGGTATGCCCTCATTGCGACTACCATTTCAGAATAAATGCAAAAACAAGAATAAATCAATTATTTGATAAAGATTCTTTTGTAGAATTTTTCAAGAATGTTCAACCTTGTGACCCTTTGAACTTTGTTGATACAGAGTCTTATGCTGAACGCTTGAAAAAAGCACACGCTAAAACAGGTTTAGATGAAGCTGTTATTACAGGTATCGGAACAATTGAAGGTCATAAAATTGCCGCTGCAGTTATGGATTTTGCTTATATGGGCGGTTCAATGGGTAGTGTAGTTGGTGAAAAAGTTACAAGAATCATGGAAAAAGCTCTTGAACTTAAATTACCAATGCTTGCAATTACTTCATCAGGCGGTGCAAGAATGCAAGAAAGCGCATTAAGTCTTATGCAAATGGCTAAAACTTCTTGTGCGGTTGCGAGATTGGATGAAGCAGGTCTTCTTTATATTAACTTATTAACAGAGCCAACTTTTGGTGGTATCACTGCAAGTTTCGGCATGTTAGGTGATATTATTATTGCAGAACAAGGTGCAAGAATTGGTTTTGCGGGAAGAAGAGTTATTGAACAAACAATCAGACAAAAACTTCCTGATGACTTCCAAACTGCAGAATATTTGTTAAAATTCGGTCAGGTAGATATTGTGTCTAAGAGAAAGAATTTAAGAAAAACACTTGCTAATATTTTAGACATTCACGGGGTATAGAAATGGCAGTAGTATTAGATTTTGAAAAACCTATTGTAGAAATACAAAATAAAATAGATGAATTAAAGAAAATGAGCGAAGAGTCCGGAATGGATTTGAATAATCAAATCGAAACTTTTGAACAACAAGCTCAAGACTATAAAAAGGAGTTGTATTCTAAATTGAAACCTTCACAAAAATTACAAATCGCAAGACATCCTGAAAGACCTAAATTCCTAGATTATGTGAATTTAATGTGTGATGAATTCATTGAACTTCACGGGGATAGAGAAGGAATGGACGATAGAGCTATTATTGGCGGAATTGCGAAAATTGATGGCAAACCTTTAATGATTATCGGAATTCAAAAAGGTAGAAATACAAAAGAAAACTTAGAATACAATTTTGGTATGCCACAACCGCAAGGTTATAGAAAAGCTCTAAGGTTGTTTAATCACGCAAACAAATTCAATTTGCCGATTGTAACCTTGATTGATACTCCGGGGGCATATCCAGGGATTAAAGCTGAAGAAACAGGACAAGGTGGTGCAATTGCAGTAAACCTAAGAGAAATGGCAAAATTAAATGTGCCGATTATTTCTATTATCACAGGCGAAGGCTGCAGCGGTGGTGCTTTAGGTTTAGCTGTTGCAAATAGAGTGATGATGCTTGAACATGCTTATTACACAGTAATTTCTCCTGAAGGTTGTGCTTCAATTCTTTGGAGAGATGCAGCAAGATTTGCAGATGCAGCAGAAGCTTTGAAAATCACTTCTAAAGATTTGTTGGAATTTGATATTATTGATGAAGAAATTTCTGAACCGTTAGGTGGTGCGCACACAAATTATGCAGAAGTTACTAACAATATGAAATTATCAATTATGAATGCGCTTGATGAACTTTCTAAAAAATCTTCTGAAGAATTAAGAAATGAAAGATATGATAAATTCCGTAAAATGGGAAGATTTGTTGAAGTATAGAAAATTTTATGAAATTATAAAAAATGTACGCTTGAATTTTCAAGCGTACATTTTTTATTTATTTTTGAAATTACTACTTGTATTTTATTTTTGATGTGCGAAAATAGGATATGGAATTAAAGTGTAATTTTAACCCTTATTATCGTAATGATTATGCCCAAACCCCAAAACCAACGGGCAACAGCTTTCACGGGTATGCGTTTGTGAAAAAAGCAGGTGAAAGTGCGGATATATTTATGAGAAGACCGATTGCAGAGAAAAGTGCGACCGGTCTTCGTGGTTTATTGGACAAAGTAAAACAATATGCAAAGAATTATGTGAAGAACATTGAACATACTTATGACCATAAGATAGTGTTTGCAATGGTTGAAAAAGAATTGTTTGGAAAAAATTCAATTGATAGTTTGACTCATGATGCAGATAAATTGATATTGTATATGCTAGGTTTTCCAAAATCGTTTGTATCAAGATGGCACAGAGATCACTCCGTACATCATACGGAAAGTGGCAAGAAAGCGAATTTGAGAAGTATGATATGTGATAATATTGCTTCATCACCGGAATTTAAACCTGAAAAGAAAAAATCCTTAAGAGAGCATTATAATTCTTCTCAAGAACTTCAAAACGTAAAAGGGTTTGGTGAACTTTTAGAAAAATATAATTATGGTGAAAATTTGGATTTTGCGAAGTTGAAAGCAAAAAAGAATATTAAATACCATGGTTTTATCGGAATGGCATTTGCAACATTAAGAACTTTGACAGTATTATTCAGAAGTGGTATTGAAAGTTCTATGATAATGTAAATTTAGTGTTTAGAAACAAGGCGTTTATTGAATTTAAAAAAGACACTCGATTGAGTGTCTTTTCTATTCTTATTTTTTGTTTTTATCAAACAAATGTTTTACTTTATATTTGAGCGTCTGTTTTTCTGCTTCCGAAGCTTCATGTTCTTGAACGACTTGTTCAATTGTTTCAGCCTCACTACCTTCAACAGGTTCAGGAATTGAATTTACATAATCAATTGCATCCTGATATTGAGTTTCAGTTGCAAGCCACTTGAACGATTTAATAAGTGTTAATGGTTTTGCAGCGTCACCTCTTACTACAAGTTGGAATTTAGTAGCTGAATTATCCACGTATTTATTAGAAAAACTTGGAATAATTGCCATTTCATCTTCAGGAACCATTTCACAGAAAATAGAGAAAGCTTTAGCAGTTACAACATTCAAGCTAGCTGCACTGTTAATCAAGTTAGCAGGGTTGATTGCACCGATTGGTCCAAGCAAATTTGAAACAAGTGATGCCATTCTTGCACGAACTTTCATGTCAGCATAATTTCTTAAAATATCGAAATCGCCAAAAATATGTAAGCTTAAAATATTACCTAATGATGTAATTGGTTCGATATGACAAATGCCATTGTTAAAACTCAATTTCCCATTTAATTCAGAAAAATGAGTCGTATCAATCGTTGTAAGTCCGCTAATTACACCACCTAAAGCTGTTTGGAAGAATTGAGATTCGCGAATATTCTCTGCAATAATCAAGTTTTCCAATTTGCCGAACGGACCGAATTGACCATCTTTAACTGAAAAATCAACATTTCCTTTCAAGCTTTTCATTTGTTCTTCATAAGTTGCACCTTTTAAAGATAAATCAGTGCTGAAACTTGCAGTACCTGAAAGTGTATCTTTCATATTAGCACCGTCTAATAGAGCTTGTTCAACATCAATTCCCTGACCGTTTACACGAATGTTCAAAAGTGTTGTAATCAAGTTCATTGAAATATTACCGTTTACACGACCTTTGAATATATTTGTTCTCAAGTCTCTCAAGTAGAAAATGTTTCTGGCTAGAGAAATTCTGGCTGTCGTGTTTCTTACATCAATGTTGCCTGTAATTATTCTTGTAAAATTGATTGAGCCGTTTCTTATAACTACAGGAATATCAGCGCTTGTGCTTGAAGCAGATGAAGCTGAACCACTGCTTTGTGGAACGTATTTCATAGCCTTATCGCTAACATTCATTAATTTATCAACATTCATGTATCTTGAATTAACGTCAAGGTTAAGAATATTCAAAACGTTTGAAGGAAGCAGACTAACCGTTCCTTTTGCTTGAATATCGGAGCCGTTTAAAAGTAAATCTTGTACATCAAAATTGGCTTCTTGTCCTTTGAATTTCAAACCTGCGTTTCTCAAAGTCAACATCAATTCCGGAATTGAAAGATTTGTAGCTTCAAATCCGCCTCTTAATCTTGGGTTTGATGTTTCACCAAATATAAATGCTCTACCTTTGATGTCAAAATTAGATTGAGGGAATACATGGACTTTGCCATTCAAAGCCTTTGGCATAGTAATTTTTAGAAGATTTATTCTATCTCCAGCAATCGTACCGTCTACGCCTAAAACTTCGTTTAAATGAACAACTTCATTGCCTTCTTCATCAACGGTCACATTTCTTGTAAACAAACCTGTTTTCTTGATTTTAATTCTATTAGGTTTAAAATCAACAACCGTTTGCAATGAAGTATTTGCACCATTAACGTTTGAAAAATCCACAGGTGTAATAAAGTTTGTTTTGTCGGCTAAAGCTTGAGCAAAAAGAGTTTGTTTGTGTTTATCACCGTCAAACGTTACTTTTACTGGAATTGTACCATTTGAGTGAATATATGGTTTGAATTCGCGTCCGATAAGTTTAATTAAATCATCGGTATGAATGTTACCGTAAGTTGTGAAGCTCAATGATTTCAATTTGTTATAATTAATTACACTACCTGCATAATTCAATGTTGATTTGTCATTGAACAAAATTTTATTATCGCCAATAGTTATATTATTGTTTGCCAATTCCAAGTTGAATTTCGGAACAGCAATTTTCGATTTTGTTTTAGGAAGCAATAGAGCAAAATCGCTGTTGTTAATTTTTCCTGTTAGAGCCTTGCCTTGTAAGAAAAATTCACCACTCAAGTTGTTGTTTGTAACAACCATGTTTTTGTCTGAAATATTCAAGTTTGCAAGAGCGAATTTAGCAGCTGCAACAGCTTTCTTTAATTCACCTTTCAAACCTAAATCGAAAGACGCGTCGCCTGATTTAAAATTGTATGCGTTCCTGATTTCTCTTGGCGCAAACGCGTTAAATAAAATTGGCAAAGGTATTTTCTTTGCGCTTACATTAATATCGGCAACTGATTTTTTGTCGATTTTACCGTCAATCGTAATTGGTTGATTACCGACTAAAAGGTTTGAATTTCTAATATCTAACACGTTATCGTCAAGTTTAATGTTAATGTTAGCCTTAGAAATTACATTACCGACTTTACGAACACTTAAACCGCCGTCTTTAATCAAAATTGAACCGGTAGAAGTCAATTTTTTAAAGTTGGTTTTGATGCAGCAATCAGCTTGCAGAGCACCTGTTGCTTTAACTTGAGCCAATTCGTTATAAATATGTAATGAATCCATAAATGCTTTTGATAGAATAATCAAGTCGTTAAACTTGATATCAGCAGTTTTAATACTCATATCCATTTTTGGATGGTGACCGTAGTTTAATTTACCCAAAAGTTGGATATTTTGATTTTGCGCTGCATAAATATTTGTGTCTAAATCTACATTTGAACCGAAAGTTTTAGCTCTAAAATAACTTTCAGGTAATTTAAGGTTGCCGACTTTAAGAGTTATATTATTAATATCAAAATGACCGTAAGAAGTTAAATTGTCATTATGATTTCTTATGCGTAATTTTGTATCGAGATTTGCTTTTAAATCATAATTTCTGTACATAGTTACAGGGTTTACGAACGGTATTTCAATTCTTTCAGCCGGATCATCTTCTGAATCAAGCGAAGGTTCAACAGGCGGTAAAAATGTGTTTATATCAATATTTGCAGTAATATTTTTGTTTTCATCACTGAACAATTCTGCATAAGTTTTAACTTTCGCGCTTTTGCCGTTAAAATAACCTAAAACCAGTTGTTCACCTTTTAAATCCAAATAATGCTTAGATTTAAGGTCGTTTACAAGAACTCGGTAGTTGTTAAGTTTAACAGCAGGAACTTTTATTCTTATCCATGCAGGGTTGAATTTGAAACCTTCAGTTTCTGCTTGAACGGTTTGTCTGCCTTCTTCAAGCTTTTGTTCTTTTCCTGCATTCAACAAATCTTCAACAAGTTTAACAACTTTAAAGTTTTCGTCGTTTATGATTTCCAAGTTTACAAACGGCTTTTCGACTTCTAAGCAAGAAACTTTCACCGTTAACAATAAAAGACTTGGAAGCGAAATTCTTGTTTTAATCTTATCTGCTGAAAATAAAACCGAATTATCGGGAAGTTTAACTGATATGTTTTCAGCTTTTATACCCGCACCAAGTAGCGGAGTAGTTACAATTTTAACATTTTCAAAGTTTACGTTAAGTTTTGCTTGCTCTTTTGCAAGTTTTTGGATTTCCGGCGTGTACTGGTTTAAATCAATTACATTTGGCAGTACAAAAAGAAATCCCGCATAGGCTAAAACCATTGCACCAAGGGTAGTAAAACCTAAATATTTAAGAAATGTTTTCATACACAAATCCCCTTTTTCTACTTATTAATTATAGAAAAAAGGGACATGTGCGTCAAATATCTTAAAATGTTGTGTTTCTCTTATGCAAACTTGTTTATAGATTATTCTACAGAAGCCAACATTGTGTTAATTTCAGCAATCAAATCTTCATTTTTTGTTTTTACAGCATTTACTAAAGCCTTTTTCAATAAAGATTTTGCTTTGTTTGGACTGTTAAAATCAATCATAAGTTGTGCTGCAGATTTGTAGTTTTGAGCAATTTCTTCAACTGAGTTTGATTTTTCATAATTCTTAACAGCTTCTGCATAATATTTTAAAGCTTTGTCGCCTTTTTTGAATTGAACGCATGCGTCTGCAGTATTGCTTAAAACATAACCTTTCATTGATGAATCGGTTGTTTGTTCAATTAATTTTCTAGCTACATCATAGTATTCAAAAGCATTTTCATCATATTTGTCTGTGAAAATATTTGCCATTTTTGTTAAAGAATCAGATTGACCGATTAAGTCATCAGATTTTCCTGCATAAGAAATTGATGTTAAATAGTGGTCTAAAGCAGGGCCAACTTCATTTACGTCATCGTAAATTTGTGCCATAGAAAAATGCGCTCTTGATTTTACGTTAACATCGGTTGTGTACTGCAAAGATTTGTTGTAACTGTTTAATGCTTGAACAAAATGGTCGTTGTCGTCATAGATTTTGCCGATTTCAAGACAAATTCTTGATTGAGTTTCTGTGTCTTTAAGTTCGCTTGCACGTGTGAAAGCTTCTTTAAAGATTTGCATTGCTCTTTGAGGATTGTTTGAAAAAGCTTGTTTTTTAGCCTCAACAAACAAACTTTTTAATCTTGTATCTTGTGGAATGATGGTTATATTTGGTTTTTTAGAAATTGTTGCTTTAGCTTGTGTAAATTCTTCTTCTAAGCTTAATTCTTCAGGCTCAATTTCAAGAACTTCATTTTGTGAAGCTTCTTGAATCGGTACAGGTTGAATTGCTTCTGCTTGAGGAACTGCTTGTTCTTCTTGCTGAACTTGTTGTTGAGGTTGTTGAGTTGTTTCTTTCTTTTCTTGTTGATCAGGAAATTTTACTAAGAAGTTTGGATTAATTTCTTCTTCGTTATAGCTGTAATTAATTCTTTGCAAGAATAAAGCATCAAGCCAATTTTGAACAACTTTGGAATCTTTGTTAAGAGTTTCAGAAATATATTTGTCCAATAAAGAAGCCGCAATTTTTAAGTTGCTTTGAATCATGTTAACTTGCGGTTGAGGTTCTCTTACAAGTTGTTCAACGGTTTGCAAGTATTGTGCAACTTGTTCTTCAATTTCCGGAGGAGTTGCGATTGCTTTTATTGTGTTTCTAAAATCTTTTAGGATTTGTGCAATATTAACTTTGTTGCTTCTTGCAGGTTGTTGTGGTCTTGGTGCAGACTGTTGTTGAACTGGTTGCGCCATTGGTTGATAACCTGCTTGAGCTGCTTGATATTGCATTGCATTCATTTGATGAGGTTGATTGTTAATTCTCATCGGAGGAGGGGTTTGAACCTGATAAACCTGACGGTTAGGAGTTCCGCTGTAAGCATTTTGAGCGGGTGAATATATTGCTTGACGCGGTGCGCCTGCTTGTTGTTGAATATCTTGCGCACGACCACGAGCAATGGTTTGTTGGTTCTGACGTTGCTGTTGTTGGTCTTGGGCGTTGCCGTTATGACCATCTTTGTCAGTACCTTCGTTACCTGCGTTATAATTGCCTGTGCCTCTTTGAGGATAAGGGCGTGGGCGTACTGTATTCATTGTGTTAAACAATATAAACCGTCCTTCCTTTAATAATATCGGAACTATTAAAGAACTCTTTATTTTTTAGGGAAAATATCATACGTTTGTATGATATTTGTTTAATGAAAGATTTTAAAAAGTCATAATAATGGAGTAAATATTAAAAAAACAGTTGATTTTTTTATATTTACCTGATAAATTGAATATATTGAGTTGTCACAACCTGTGGCATTGCAAGGGAAGGTGACTAAATGTCACGTTACCGCCGCAATAGGTAGCGCCGCTAGCGCAAGACACAGGCAAGGCGAAACAACTAAATAATAAGACGCCATACTTTAATAAGGGCCTGTGGCGCAGCGGTAGCGCAGAGGACTCATAATCCTTTGGTCGTGGGTTCGAATCCCTCCGGGCCCAAATTTTATAAAAGCCGGTCATAGACCGGCTTTTTAAATGCTTAAAATTTTAAATGTTAATAAACCTTAAAAACTCTTTTAAAAATCCCTTAAATCCATTTTGCCATTTGTGAGAAGTACCATGATAGTATTCTTCATAATCAGCAACAATGTTTTTAGGCAAATTTTTCCCATTCACAAGAGTTTGAGCTATAAATTCCAAATAATCGTCTTGTTCTTCTCTGTATTCAAAATCTTTATAGCGAATATCCTCGTCAGCTGCATAGTGCACAAGTGCGTGGTATGCGCATTCAATATCCTTGTCTTTTGTGTCAGGAAAAAGTGAAATTGCTTCTTTCACACTCTTTTGTTCTGTTAAAACGGCATAAATAAGTCTGCCGACAAATCTTCTGTTATTAAATGTATTATTGTCCATATTATATTAATAAGGGTTTACTATCTTTATGTCAAAATTGGGAGTTTTTGGCCCAAAATTCGCATCATATCTTAAGCGAGGTCCTTCAGATAAATCTACTCTTCCAACATCTTTTGTTTTTTGCGGTTCAATATATTTTGCAAATCTTCTTTTCGCTTGTACCATTGTAGATTTTTCTTTTTTGATAGTACACGCAGAAAAGAATAATAATGAAATTATTGATAAAATTAGAAGAGAACAAATTTTTTTCATATATAAATCCTCGAAAGCTAATTTATAATGTTATATTTTATCCAACTTGTGTCTTTTATTATTTTTATTGTTACATATATTAAGTTGAATTTTATCCTGCTAAAGAATGAAATTCTATTGATAAAAACATCGTCTAAGCCTTATGGATACATGGTTTCGTCATGTAAATTTATATTAAACTTTGCTCATTATAACTTTACATTTGATTCTATTTAAAATAGTATGATAGTATAGTGGTATAGTATAGAAAAATAAAAAGAGGAATAATTGTGGACAATTTAGGACCAGATATTTTCGGAAGAAAAGATATTGAAAACATTCAATCATCAGATAATATGACTCAACAACCTGCACCTGGAATCAGCCCTGCTAAGATTAAAGTTATCGGTGTTGGTGGTGGCGGCGGAAACGCTGTAAACAGAATGATTAAGTCAGGTTTGACAGGCGTAGAGTTCTGGTTGATGAATACAGACTTGCAAGTATTGCAATTCTCAACTTGTAAGAACAAAATTCAATTGGGTGCTAAGTTGACAAACGGTCTTGGTGCAGGCGGTGAACCTCAAGTTGGTGAAAAGGCTGCTGAAGAAGCACAACAAGAAATTACAAGCGCAATTGAAGGCGCAGATATGGTATTCGTAACTGCCGGCATGGGTGGTGGTACCGGTACGGGTGCTGCTCCTGTAGTTGCTAAAATTGCTAAAGATTTGGGCATTTTAACAATCGGTGTTGTTACAAAACCTTTCTCTTTTGAAGGTAAGAGAAGACAAAATCAAGCTCAACAAGGTCTTGAAAAATTAAGAGAATCAGTAGATGCTCTTATTGTTATTCCTAATGATAAATTGTTAGATGTAGTAGATAGACGTGTATCACTTCAAGAATCATTCATCGTAGTTGATGAAGTTCTTTTAAGAGGTGTTCAAGGTATTTCAGACATCATCACAATTCCTGGTTTAATCAACGTTGACTTTGCAGACGTTAAGAGTGTAATGGCTGCATCAGGTTCAGCTCTAATGGGTATCGGACGTGGTACAGGTGAAGGTAGAGCAATTGAAGCTGCGAAGATTGCTATCAATTCTCAACTTCTTGAAACTTCAATCAACGGCGCATCAGGTGTTATCGTAAATATTACTGGTGGTCCTGATATGACATTACACGAAGTAACCGATGCAACAAATATTATTAATGATGCTGTTCTTGATGATGCTAGAGTAATCATTGGTGCAGTAGTTGACGATAATATTCAAGGCGAAATTCAAATAACTGTAATTGCAACTGGTTTTGAACTAAAATCTCAATTGCCAATTGAAGAAAAAGTTGAAAATCGTTCAATTAGCGCAGCAGAATTTTTCTCAGGTGCATTCAATAATACACAACAACCAAAAGCACCTACAATGTCTAATTTCTCAGACATTCAAATTCCAGATTTCTTGCGTAAGTAATTTGTGTAGAAGTTAATATAAAAAACCGACTTTATATAAGTCGGTTTTTTTATTTGTTTATAAATATCCAAAGGTTGAGGTAAGTGGGCTAGTCGGTTGGGCATACATGCCCAACATTCACTTTACTTATCCTTCAACTCTTCAAACTTTGCAGCCATTGTCGGATTGTTTTTTGTTAGACGCTTAATACTCAAATCTTCCGCCTTGCTGTTTGCCAGTCGTAAGTTGTTTTCAGAAGACAACAACGCTTCTTTTGTTTTCTGTAAATGGTCGATAGTTTTATCTATTTCTTCAATCGCTTTTTGAAATTTTTCGCTGGCGAGTCTAAAGTTTCTTGAAAATTTGTCTTTAAAATCGTTCATTTCTGCTTCAAAATTTGATACATCAACATTTTGAGCTTTAATAATTTCAAGTTCGTGCTTGTATTCAAGTGAATTAGCGGCAGCGTTTCTTAAAAGTGTAATTATTGGTATAAAGAACTGTGGTCTTATGACGTACATTTTAGGATAACGGTGTGACATGTCGACTATACCTGCATTGTACAATTCACTTTCCGGCTCAAGCAAAGACACTAAAACTGCGTATTCGCAATTTTTTTCACGCCTGTCTTTATCTAATTCTTTTAAGAAATCTTCATTTTTTTTCTTTGTAGAAGTTGTGTCCATTTCGTTTTTCATCTCAAACATAATGGAAATAAATTCAATTCCTTCGGCATCTTTGTCGCGATAAATGTAATCGCCTTTACTACCGGTTTTTGCGTCATTGTCTTTTTCAAAATACGCATTTTTAAATCCTGTTGCGCGCAATTGGTTAAATTCGATTTCACAATGTTGTTCTAAACTTTCACCAACCATTTTGGTTGATAATTTTGATTTAAAATCTTTGTAATGGGCAATTTCTTCTTCTTTAAATCGTAATTTCTCTTCGTATTGTTCTTTTAAAGATTGTTCTTTGAGTTGACATTCTTTTTCTGTTAAAGCTTTTTCGCCTCTAAGAGTAGCAATATGACTATCTTTTTCAGAAAGCTCCGTGTTAAGTTTGGTGATGAGTTTATTTATTTCAAGCTCTTTATCTTTATCAAAAGTTGCAAGCTTGTTTTTAAGTTCTGCAATTTCTTTGTCTTTTTTTACTTCAACTTCACTTAATTCGTTTTCTTTTTTGTTCAGTTTTTCGTTGAACATTTTTTCAGCTTCCAATTTTGCAAGCAGAATTGCACTTTCTTTTTCTGATTCAAATTGAGCTTCGCGATTTTGAATTTCTTTAGAAAATTCTTTATCTCTAACTTGTTTAACTATTGCAGAATAACCTGATTCATCTACCTGAAAAACTTCACCACACTTAGGACACTTAATTTCTTGCATTGCATACCCCACAAATTAAAATAAAAAAAGGACAAAAAAATAGCAAAGGAGAGACTCGAACTCTCGACCTCTCGGACTGTGCCGAAACAAAAGTTACCCCAATGGGTAAGTTTTGTTGAGAGGGAGTTGAACGCTACAAGAGGGATGTGTGAATACTTGGAGCACATACCGATTGTGTTCTTTTTAAAGAACTTGCGTTTTGCGAATCACCCGAGAAAAGATAAAAAAATAGCAAGGGAGAGACTCGAACTCTCGACCTCTCGGGTATGAGCCGAACGCTCTAGCCAGCTGAGCTACCTTGCCATAATTTTATTATTTAATTGTCACCAGTTAATCATCTCATAAACAATTTTAAATTTCAAGTGGTGCGTTGTTTACTAAAAAGGATGACTTATTTAGTCATCCTTATATTTTAATTAATCGTCAATTTCCGGTTGTTCTGCTTTTGGAGGAAATTTCTTCTTTGCGTGTTCTTTGTCAAATTTTTTATGGAAATCGCCCCTTACGTCTCTATCAAAATGCTGTGGTCCGAAATCAGGTCTTACCATTTGATGGCATGGGCAAGGCATTGGCATAGGTGCTGGCATTGGTGGTTTATTTAGTGCTGCAAATAAACTTAGTGCTAAAAACGCACCGACAAATGTTCCTGCTGAAACTACTACGAATTTTTTAAAGTATTTGTTTTGGCATAAGCATTTGCATTCTTTTTGTTCTTCTACAATTTTGTTTTCATCTGTCATAATTTACTCTCCTTTTAACTTACATTTTTATAACGAAATTAATTTTGTTTTTGTTCAATTTAGTTGTAAAATATTTTTATGGGTATTTATTCAGAAAAAGCTGCGAATAATTTTAGAGAAGGTTATAACTGTGCGCAATCTGTGCTTTTGGCTTTTGCAAATAAAGTCGGATTAAAAGAAGATGAAGCTTTAAAACTTGCATCATCTTTTGGCGGCGGCATGGGACGACTTAGAGAAGTTTGTGGTGCTGTTAGTGCCATGTTTATGATTGCAGGAATTTTAAAGGGTTATACAGAGCCTAATAATGATGTTGTCAAAGCTGATCACTATAAACTTATTCAAGATTTAGCAGCTGAATTTAAATCAAAGCATAATACTATAATCTGTCGTGAACTTTTGGGTTTGGATGGAACTGAATTCTCACCGATTCCATCGGCGAGGACAGATGAGTATTATAAAGAACGTCCATGTGAAGAGTTTATTAAATGTGCGGCTGAGATTGTTGAAGAGGAATTGATTTAGGGTATTATCAACTTCCCCCATTTAAACCAATGGTGCAAACGTTTTGTAATATAAATAAATTGCAACAAATATCAATAACGCTCCGCTTATCTTCATTAAAACGTTTGTATATCCGGAAAGTTTTTTAAGATTTTTTATGCTTGAAGTGAAGATACCTGCAATAATTAAAATTAATCCTTGACCTAAAGCGAATAAAAATAACATAAATATTGCAGCAAGCAGATTTTTGCCGATAGCGGCAAACGCCATAATCCCTGCTAAAATTGGAGTCGAGCAAGGTGTTCCTGCAAGCGCAAACACAATCCCTAAAAGTATTGGATATAAAAACAGAGAGTTTGTAGAATTTACGGGCATGGCTTTAATGACAACCGGCATTTCGAAATCCAATAGTCCTGTGATTTTGAGTCCCATTACCATTAATAGGGATGCCATAATCAGTGTAAAATATCCGCCAAAAGCTGATGCAAAAACGCTTCCCGTCACTGCACAAAGGATTCCTATAATTGAAAAAACAATTGCCGTTCCGAATATAAAGAAGCATAATTGAATAAAAGTTCTGAAAGGTGTTTCTTTAGAATATCCACCGACATATCCGATAATAAGCGGCAACATAGCAAGTGAACAAGGTGAAATTGATGCAATCACACCGCCTGCAAAAGAAGCGAAAAACATCAAAAGCCATATTTGTGAACTTGAAGTTCCTGCTGAAAAAATTTGTACTAAATTATCCATTGATTAACTCTTTCAAATAATTTTCTAAAATCTGCGGTTGCATAGAGCCCTCTATACGTCTTTTAATGTTTCCATCAGAGTCTTTGAAAACAGTAGTAGGAACAAGTTTGACATCATGTTTTCTAATTAAATCACGAGTAGCGTTATCTTTTTGCGTAACATCAATTTTTCTCAATGTAATATCTCTGTTGTATTGAGGAAAAACTTCATCAAAAACTTTTTCCAATTCTTGACACTCATAACACATTGGGGATGCAAATTTAATAACTTCTGCGCCGTTTGTCGCAATTGCAGGCGGTGTTGTAAGTTTATCTCTTGTTAAGCCCCAATAAACTGCAAGTGGTACAAGAAAAATAGCTAAAATAATAAAAATATTTTTATTCATAAAATCTCCTTTTTTTACTCTACCATAGAATAGCGCAATAAGGAAAATATAAAATTGTTTGAGTGGGTGATTTATTAAAGGTATGGAGTAAAGATTTGGTGTTAGCATAATAAATTGATATTACTCGTGCATTTCTGCCAGAACATCTTCAAACACTCCGCTCCAGTCGTTTTGTTTGTGTTGGCGGAAAAGTTTTACGCTGTCGTACCAATCGCAAACGCTTAAATCGGTGTGCCATCTCCAATTAACTTCGTAAGGCAAAAGCACCCAACAAGGAAT
>CAKVGW010000029.1 GCA_934747325.1 uncultured Candidatus Melainabacteria bacterium
CACATTGACCACATTGTTGATGAAGTTTCTGAAAAAGACGGTGTTCCAATAAGTTATAGAGCGCCTAGAAAAGTTTTAGGAATGTTAAATACTGCAATGAAAGAAAAAGTTCCATATTTTGCAACACTTGCAGAGTATATGCTTTGGGATAATTTTTACAAAGAATACCATGAAGATATGAATTTTGATGTACTTTGGGGAAATGATATTGTTTCACAAAGCTACAAAACTCCTGAAGCAATTGCAGAAGATAATTTGACTTTGGCTAATTATAATTCAACTTCCAAAAAATTAACTCCGCTTTCTATTCTAAAAACATATAACAATCAAGATGGCGAATTTGAGGCGATTGACAGATATCCTGCTCAGTTAGGTGAACAAGGGGCATTGTTTAAATGGTTCAAGTACAAATTTTTACCAGGGGGACGCAATGCTCAGAGACCTGTTATGTACATTGATGGCGACGAATCTTTCACAAAAACTGGCATGGAATCTGTTATAGGTAATGAAGTTTCTATGCCAAGAGCAAAAGATTACGATTTCTTTGCAAAATTCGATGCAATTGACAGATTTGTAAAAAATTGTCCTGTAATTACTGATGGAGAAGCTCATATTATAAGACAAGATGAAGATGGTTTTGTAGTATGGCAAATCCAAAAAGAAGGATTGAAAAACTCAATTCTAGTTGTTGCAAATTATCAATCACCGACTGAAAAATTCAGAGTTGAAGAAGGTGAAAATTCTTGGAACGAAGAAAGAGAAGGAAGAGAAGTATTCGATAAGACAATCGAACTTTCTTGTGACTATTCAATCGTTTCAGAATTCAGATTTGATGGTACGGATTATATAGAAGAAAAATTCGTGGCAGCAACAAATTCACTTTCTTTCGGAAAACTTATGCCTGCTGAATTTAAATTCTTTACTGTTATCAAATAGTTTGAACATCAGCGCGCATTCCCTCGTCACTTGTTGGAGAGGGTTAGGGGCATATCTTCCGCCCAAAAACAATTTCAAGGGCAAAAGCCCAAATGGAGTATAATACGATTAAGTAAACTACGATTAAGTAATATAGGGATTCGCCGAGTGGACACACTCGGCTTTATTTTTATAAGAATTTGAGTTATCATAAGTGTATGAAAAAACAAGTTATCGCGTATTTACATACGCACTGGGATAGAGAGTGGTATAGAGAGTTTGAAGTCTTTAGAATGAGGCTTCTGAGAGTATTTGATAACATTTTAAAATTGCTTCAAGATGGTAAAATACCTTGTTTTTATTTTGATGGGCAAGTTAGCGCATTAGAAGATTATCTTGAAATGCGACCTGAACAAGAAGAACTTGTGCGCTCTCTAATTAAGCGTAAAAAGCTTTTCATAGGACCATTTTATTGTCTTGTTGATGAGTTTTTAACCGACAAAACTTGTTTTTCTAAAAATCTTGAAATTGGAATAAAAATTGCTCAAAAATATGGTTGCAACGATTTTATAGGATATCTTCCAGATACGTTTGGACACAGCCAAAATGTCGTTGATATTCTGCGAGATTTTGGGATTGATAAATGTGTTGTGTGGCGCGGTTGCGGTGATTTCCCTGCGGAATTTTCATGGTGCGGAATGGATACAGTGAACCTTGTTAGAGGCTATTTTAACGATATTTTCTCAATTAATGCACCGATTGAAAAAAAAGCTGAATTACTTAAAGACAATTTAGATTTGCTTGCCCAAAAATCAGGAGATTACATCTTACTTCCTATAGGTGCTGATCATTTGGGCGTAGAAACTGATATTGATGTTCAAATCGAATCAATAAATGAACTTTTAAAAGAGAGTTATGAAATAAAATTGGGTTCACCGTTTGATTATTTTAAGCGCGTGGAAAACAATTTCAAACAATTTGAATGGAATGATGAACTCCGTGATAATTCTAAAACTTTTGTTTTGCAGGGTTGTTATTCTTCAAGGTTGGACTTAAAACGCGAAAATGTTGAATGCACTTATTTACTGGATTTGGCAACTCGTTTTACTAATCAACAAAAAGAAACAAAATATGATAACTTGTTAGAATACGCCTATAAAATGCTTCTTCAAAATCAAGCGCATGATAGTATTTGCGGATGTTCTACCGCGGATGTGCATAGAGAAAATTTTATCCGTTATATGAAAATCAAGCAAATAGCAAATACAATCGTTGATGAGTTAAAATTCAAAAATCATTTTGAAGAAAAGAAAATTTTAAACCTTTCTGATAGAGATTTTTCAGGAATTGTAGAATTTGAAACGACTCAAAAGCTTGAAGGATATGAAAAGATTGATTTCAGAAAAGGATTTGATAAATATTTACTTACAGACACTCAAAGAATACCGATTACAGAAGATTACACAAATATTTATACATATTTAGCTGAAATTAAGAATTTGGAAACTAATGAAATCGAATACTTAATGCCTGCGATTTCTGAAACAGATTTAAGAGTCGGCGATGATTTTATTGAGAATTCTAATATTTCACTAAAAATAGAAAACGGCGATATTTATATTAATGGCGTTAAATTCTCGCTTGTAGATTTTGTTGATATGGGTGATAGTTACAATTGCGGGCCAAAAGAAGATGATAAAGGCACAAAATTCACAATTTTGCGTTCAAAAGCAGTTTTAAAGACTCCGACAGGAGTTTCTTTAAAAATTGATTTTGAAGGCAGGTGGGATATTATTCCATTGGTTGTAAGTTTAGACAAACACTCTTCTTGCCTTAAATTTATGTTTGAATGGATTAATACTCAAAAAAATCATTTGCTTTCAGCAGGGTTTGAACTTGCAAATCCGATTAGAGAAGTTTTTTCTGAAGACATGAATCAATTAATCAAGAGAAATTTTGAACCTGATTATGATATCAGAAAAAATCTTCCAAAAACGCGCGGCATTGAAGCTAAAACTAATACAGCTCCAATGCAAAGAGGACTTTTGATTGATGAAGAAGGGAATAATCTTGGAGTTGTAACAAAAGGTTTAACTCAATATGAAGTTACGCAAAATGTACTTTATGTTCCGATACTTAGAGCAACAGGAGTTATATCCAATCCGCAAAATCCTGCTCGCTCAACTCCTGCAGGCCCTCCGATAGAAGTCGAAACATTGCAAATGATTGGAAACAACAAAGCCGAATTTTATGTATTCTTTGGAAATCAAAATGCTTTTGTAGATACATTAAATCAGGTTTATAATTATATTATCGTATAAGGCAGACTAAACTCTGTCTTACGCTTCGAAGCGAATTAAATACTTTTCTACTTTCAATTTTTCATTGAAAAGCAGAAAAGTAGGTTGGGCTTTTATCCCAACAATATTTTTATGCTCTGATAAGATTAGATTTCTTAAAGTCAAAACCATGTTTTTTCAAGGAATCTAAAACATTAGGTGCATAACTTTGAAATACTGAATTGTAATTTGCTAACGCAATTTTAATTGCAGTTTTGTTTTCTTGTTCGGAAAGTTTTATTGATTTATTTTTTAATTTTTCGATGCTTTCTTTTATTGATATATTTTTTAATGTTGAAACAGCTTCAACGTATTTCATTTGGAAAATCAATAATCCTACTTTCATTCCGTATTCATCATCTTTTGCGCAGGCGTTTCGTAAACTTTCTATATTTCTATATCTAAGCTTTTTCTGACCATTTTTATTGGTGTACAGAACTTCATCCAATAATTTAGGATTCAATAATTCGTACACATCATTACGGTTCCCTTCTGCACCAGGGTAAAAATCCTTGACGCTTTTTTTAACTACTTGCATTGGACCTGCGCCATTTTCAGAGTTTTCATTTTTTTTGAAATTACCATGAGTTTCCTGATTGATTATTGAAATCAATAAAGAAGTTGGAAGATTGTTTGCTTTTGCAACTTTTTCAGTCTTTGTAGCCCAATATTCCGCCAATTGAGGAGATATTTCTACATGCCATTTTTTTGCTTCATTCACAACCATATTTACGTTCTTTTCATGAGCAGTTTGAGTTGAATTACTCTTCTTTGAAACTTTTGAGTTTCCGTAAATAATTGGTTTGTAATCCTTGACCGCATCTTGTTTTGCTACAAAAATTGAATTATTTTTAGTTTTTAATGATTTTTCATGAGTTTGCCATTCTTTGTTGAACAAGCTATATTCAGTATTATCAAGCTTGTTATCATGGTTAACATCGTATTTTTTAGCGATATCTTTTTTTATGCCTATAAATTTTGTGTAATCAATTGGTTTTGTCATTGTTTAACCTTTTCATTTAATTTTTATAATTTTGTTCAAGTAATTTATTGTATTCTTGTCTTAATCTTTCAGCCATTTTTGTAACTTGTTTGATCCATCTCGGAGCTTCTGATTTAGCACAATATTTCCCAGAATATCCAATAGAACTTATTGTTTTACGACCTTCGGACACCCTTGTATTTACAGTGTTTGCAATACTATCAATACAACTTTCAACATTGTCGAATTTGCGTAAGCCTCTTTTACCCATAATTCCGCCAATATTATTTTTTTGTAATGATGGCTTTGAGACTCCATTAGCGGATTCGTGCATAGAAATTGCAATTAAAACAAAAGGGTCTAACTTATTTGCAAGAGCATCTTTTTGAGCAGATTTTACAAATGCAGCTGCCTTATCTTTCAACTTACTGTTATTTTTAATTAAATTATTTAAAGCTTGATTCATCAGTTTTTCATCATAAACAGTATTATCTGAAATAACAACATTATGTTGTGCAGTAATTTTTGTTTTTATTGGTATCGCTTTTTTTGTAATTTTAAAATCTTTTATTACTGTTGGCGTATAATCTTTAATAGCATCTCGTTTTTGTTCTTGTTCTTTATTTGTTAATTTATTCATTTGTTTTTCTTTTAAATCATGAAAAAAAGAATTTATATTTTCTAATAATTTAGGCAAAAGTGATGCTATTTGTTTTTTGAACTCATTTTCTTCTGCAAAATCTAATTTACCATCATTATAGCCTTGTTCACCTTTTTTATAAACAGATGTATCCACCTTATTAAAAATACTTACAAGTTGTTGGGACTCATCATCTGACAACTTAATCCCATTACTTTCTAAATATTTGTTAATACCTTCTAAATTTGTTTTGATACCTGTAAAATCAAATCCCATTGTCTTTACCTGCTATCCATATTGTTTCACACAATTATTTACGGCATAATTTTTAAAAACTTTAGGCTTTTGAATCAATTCTTTACAAAAATTTACAAAAGAGGAAAAATTGTATGTTTTCACTCTTAAGAAGGATTTTAGATATTTATAAAAAGTGTTTTTATTACCTACCTAACCTCTTGCTATGCAAAATTTATGTGTTAATATTTAATAAAATTCAACTTGATTATTGGAGTACGTATCGTGAAAAAAACAAGTTTAATACTTGCTATAATATTGTCGGTTGCCTTTCAGGGCAGTATTTTTGCTGCAATAACTCCAATGGAAAGTTCAATTGAAGCATTTACTCAACAAATAGAAAACAATCCTGATGCAGCCTTAGCGTACTCTAACCGAGCATCACTAAAATTTCTAAAAAAAGATGTACAGGGTGCGATTGCTGATTTTGACAAGGCAATTCAAATCAATCCAAACAATCCTGAATTGTACCTCAACAGAGGTTATATAAAACAAATTGTTAATGATTTTGCAGGCGCAATGCAGGATTATAACACCGCATTAAAAGTTAGACCAAATTTCGCCTATGCTTATAATAACAGAGGCGTTTTAAAAGTTGCAATGAAGGATATTCAAGGAGCAATGAATGATTACGCAAAAGCACTTGAATTAAATCCTCGTTATTCTGATGTTTACTACAACAGAGGCAACTTAAAATACATGTTGAGTGATAACGAAGGTGCGTTAGATGATTACAACAAAGCTATTGAATTAAATCCAAAAGATTCTGAAGCATTCAACAACAGAGGCGTTGTAAAAAAACGCATGAACTTCAACGTTGGTGCGCTTAGCGACTACTCACAAGCAATTGCACTTAATCCAAAAGACAGCATTGCTTACGCAAATCGTGGTCGTTTGAAAAAATTGTATTTTGATAATGAAGGTGCTGCAATCGACTTAGACCAAGCGGTTGCTCTTGCTGAAAAACAAGTTTTCATCAAGAATGTTAAACCACTTGTTTCTAACGAAAACTACATTGCTGCAATCCCTGTAGTACAAGGAATTACCGATGATGTAATTTCTCCAATTATCAAATCTAATGTAAATAGCAATAAAATTACATACACTCACCCTGAACATGTTATTGCTTCTGCAAAACCTGTTACAAAAGTTGCTCAAGCAAAACCTGCAGTTGAAAAGAAGACAGAACCACAATTACCGCAACAAGTTCAACCTGTAGCAACTATTGCAAGTATTATGCCAGCACAACCAAAAGTTCAACCGGTTCAACAACCAAAAGTAGTACAAC
Organism: uncultured Candidatus Melainabacteria bacterium; assembly: GCA_934747325.1. Classification (GTDB taxonomy): domain Bacteria; phylum Cyanobacteriota; class Vampirovibrionia; order Gastranaerophilales; family Gastranaerophilaceae; genus CAG-196. Next base: position 6,459 of record CAKVGW010000029.1, read on the forward strand.
CTGTAAAACAAACATCAACGCCTGTTATCAATGCAGGAGTTGGTACTGTTAAATTGGCATCTGTCGGATCTGCGATTACAACCTCTCAAGTTAAAAATGTACCAACTACAAACGTTAAGCTTGCAGAAAGTTATTACATCAGAGGTTTGCAAAAATGTGTGCTTAGAGATTTGCAAGGTGCTGTTGCTGATTTAAATAAAGCAATAGAAAACAATTCAAATTATGCTGATGCTTACTATTATCGTGCTGCTATCAGAAAAGAACTTGGTGACAGCGATGGATTTAAAAAAGATTACGCTAAAGCAATCCAAATCAACCCATCATTACAAGCTTTCAATGATTCTAACTGTTTATCACTAATTAATGGTTAAATTAAATACCTTCATCTGAAGAAGAATCTTCTTCTTCGGCTGTAATTGGAGCTGCAACTTTCACGCCCATTGACTCAAGAGCCGCACGTGCTTTTGGCGCTAGAGCTGTATCAGAAAAATTTTCCAAAATTGTTTGATAGCATTCGATTGCTTCCGGCTTCATCTCACGAAGTTTATAAATATTACCTGCCTTATAATATAAAGGTGCAAGTTCAGTAGATGTTGCCACAAGCATTTGGTTATCAAGTTTAATTTTTATACCGATAAGAGTTTCATTGTCTTGAGGTGACAACAAAGCACGACCGTATATTTTTTCTGTTAGTTTATCAATATTATCGGACATTTCGGTAATCGCTTCTTTTGAAAGTTTTGAAGATTTTTTTGCAGCCGATACATCCAACGAAATCGCTGATAACAACAAAAAACCAACTAATATTGATAATAGAATTCTTTTCATTTTATACCCCAATAAAATTATATCCTATATCTATTATAAACAAAAGTTGTTTTTTGTGTTCAGTTAAATGATGGAGAAATAAAAAATAAAACTAATTGCTTGACATGTACAATTGTGGGATTAATTAGAACCGAAATAATCCGGCTTTTTATAAACCCTTTTTATTAATTTAAACACTTATTGTCAGGCAGTGTCTGCCTACATACTAATAAAGCTTTATTCAACCTTCGCTCTAATATTTTATTTAAAAGTTAATGGTGCAAAAAATTGCACCCTACTATTGCTAAGCAAAAATATGTTCAAGATAAAACATATTTTATTAAGAAAAAAGTAGGGTACAATTTTTGCACTATTCACTTTTGATAACTAATTCAAAGAAGTTGTAGCAAAGCTTGCAGCTTCTTCATAAGGATTAGCTACGCCTGCATCTTGTGCAGCTTTCAAAGCAGTTTCAAACGCTTCATCAGAGTTTTCAGCGACTTGAGGATTGTCTAATAAAACTTTTAAATCGTGTTGAGTATCATCAGCGCCTTTAAATAACATTGAACGACCTAACGCTTCTGCTTTTGGATCAGAAAAATCGTTGATTTTAGGTGCGTCAGCCTCAACTGGTGCTTGTTGTGGAACATCAACTTGAGTTTTTTGAATTCCACCAAAATTCATTTGATTAACACTAAATTTAGGACCATTAATTTCACTCATGTTTTATACCTCGTTTTAATTATTTAATTATTCAATTATATCATATTTTTAGAATTATCAACCATCCATTTGTTCTAAAACGTGTAAATAAATTTTTTTGCTAGTTAAACTTAAGTTTTTTACAAAAATTTACAAAACACCTTTCAATGAAGCCTTACAGCTTAAAATCTTTAAACGTCCTTCGGGTTTGTCAAAAAACCTTGGGAAAATGGTACTTCTTTATCTATAAATCCTGTTCGTACAATGTTGCGTCCAAATTTTTGTTCAAGCTTATCCAAACTTTTACCCAATTTTTCTTTTTGTTCTTTTTTTGTATCGGTGTCAAACAAAATTAATTGTTCTTCCGAACATAAATTAAAATCCTCAAGCACAATTCCAACGCTTCTATACAAGACATTTGAAGAATACATGCTTTCTAATATCGAAAATGCGCTTTTCGATATTTCAAATTCAAAATTTACCGGAACTCTCAATGTAATTTTCGAATAAAGTGTTCTAAAATCTTTTGTTTTCAAAATAACGCCAATTGTTGAGGCTTTGCAATTAATTTTTCTCAACCTTGTACAAACGTCATGGATATGGATAGAAAGCTCGTTTTTTAAAAAATTCAAATCCGAAGAAAATTCCAAAAATGATTTTGTATCACTTATTGATTTAGGAAGTTCAATCTCGTTAGAAATTGGGGAAATCATGATTCCTAAAAGCTCTGATTTAATTGCAAGTCCATTTTTGCCAAATCTTGATTTTATCCAAGCATCATCCTTTAGCACGTAATCATAAGCTGTTCGGACTCCCAGACCCCAAAGTTTTGCGCCAAGCTTTCTGCCAATTCCCCAAACTTCTTGTATATCGGTGTGTTTAAGGAGTTCTGTAAGTTTGCATTTGCCAACCAAAGCAATGTGCGTACTTGTGTTTTTTGATTTATCAGAAGCTAATTTTGCAATAGTTTTAGTTCCGGCTACACCAATAGATACAGGAATATCAACTTCCTTTAAAATTCTCTGTTGCAATTCATAAGCAAGCTTGAAGTAGTTTTTCTTATATAATTTTGTTAGTCCGGTAAAATCAACAAACGCTTCATCAATCGAATAAACTTGAACATTCGGACTGTATTCTTTCAAGATTTTCATCACCATGCCTGAAATCTTTGTATATGCGTAATGATTCGCAGTAATATAAATACCTTCAGGATATTTTTCAACGGCTTGAAAAAGTGGAATTCCCATCGGTATTCCAAGCATTTTTGCTTCGCGAGAACGCGCAATTACACATCCGCGTTCACCTGAAACAACAGACACCGGCAAGCCCTTAAGCTCCGGATTAAGTTTTCTTTCACAAGACACAAAAAAGCTGTCACAATCTATTAAAGCTATGTATTTCTGATTAGTCATGGTTATTCAAACGTATAATTTACTGTCTTTTCTTTCCAGTTGTACTGTTTTTTCTGACGACAAATTTCCATAAGCAGACCTTGTTTATACCTTGAAACATACCATTTGTGAAATTTCAAAGCGCGATTTAAATCTGTCGTTTTAAATTTTTCTATCCTTTTTCCGCCCTTAACCTCAATCATTTTGTAAAGAGCTTCAACTTGTTCACCAGTATCAATATCCAACATAATAACAGTTTAGCATGTCTTACATAAAAATGCTTTCAAGTTTTGCTATTTTCATATTGCTTATTATATAGTATGATTATTTTAAAAGAGGTTACAATGAGCGAAAACAAAACAAAACTTGCAATTATTATTCCATGTTTCAATGAAGAATTAGTGGTTGAATCAACTGTAAAAACGCTTTTGAATGTTTTAGACAAAATTATCGCAAAAGGAAAAATTTCTGAAGACAGCTATATTTATCTTGTTGATGACGGTTCTAAAGACAAAACATGGGAAATTATTGAAAACTTGCACCAAACTTATGGCGCAAGAGTTAAGGGTACAAAGTTTATTCGTAATTATGGTAACCAAAAAGCACTTATCGCAGGACTTTTGGGCGTTAAAAACATCGGATGTGATTGTGTAATTTCAATTGATGCAGATTTACAGCAAGATGAAAACGCAATAGAAACTTTTATCGACGAGTATCATAACGGCGCGGAAATTGTTTCCGGTATCAGAAACGACCGTAAAACCGATTCGTTTTTCAAAAAATACACAGCTCTTTGTTTTTACAAATTGATGAATATTTTAGGCGTAAAAATTCCGCCAAATCATTCTGATTTTCGTTTGGTAAGTTCTAAAGGGCTTGAAATTTTAGAAAAATATCAAGAAGCAGGTTTGTTTTTGCGCGGATTTTTCCATGAAATTGGCTTAAAAACAGCTTATGTGCATTTTAATGTTAAGCCGAGAGCATTAGGTTCTTCAAAGTTTAATTTCTTTTCGCTTACAAGTCTTGCTCTCAATGGTATTACGGCTTTCAGTATTGTTCCTCTCAGAATAATTGCTGCTGTTGGCGTTTTAACTGTTTTAGGCAGTTTTTTACTCGCAATAGAAGTTGTTTTTGAAAAATATTTTTTACATAATACACCTAGTGGCTGGGCTACGCTTGTTGTTTTGCTTGCTTTTTTTGGCGGTTTGCAATTATTCTGTTTAGGAATTATTGGCGAATATTTAGGACAAATTTTTAATGAAGTTAAAGCAAGACCTCGTTATATTAAAGAAAAAGAACTTATTTAAAGGTTATGGAAAATTTTGAAACTGCAACACATACAAAAGAACAAGATTTGATGTTTGAACGACCTTCAAAAGAAGTTGTTCAGCAGTTTGAAAATGTAGATATGTTTCATGATTTTAAGACTCAATTTAGGTTTTTGAGAAAAAATCTATCATCTTTATTAAGAAAAACGTTGAAAAAAGATTTTAAACAGGTTCTGATTATAACTGTTCAAAAACCGCCTGTTGATTATATTTTGGCGTTTAGGAAACAATATCCCGATAAAGATATTAAAGTTCTTGTACCTGTAAATAACGTTGAAAATTTGGAAAAAACAAATATTAGTTTTGATTTCTTTTTGCAAAACAAAAACAATGAAGCGAGATTGTACAAATTTCCGAGGAATGCGGAGAATGTAGAAATTTTCGGTTTATATTCTTCTGCTTTTTTCACTCTTGAGAATAATGATTTTTCTAAACTTCAATTTTTAGCACCGTTTATGAAAGCGGTTAGAATATGTGCAAAAAAAATCAAGCCCGACATTATTCATGCGGATAACATTCCGTTCTTTTTAGGTGCAGAATTTGAAAATAAATTGCCTTACCCGATTAGAGTTTTTCAAGTTGTTGATGACTTTTATACCGAAGAAAATGAGCAAATTGAGCCGTTTTGGGCTGCAATAAATCTAGTAAACCAACAGGGGATGAAAAAACTTTGTCGAGATAAAATTATACAGAAATGTATTGCTTCGCTTTTTAATTTGCATAGCACAAAGAATTTTAAACAAATGCGTGAATGTTTGGATTTTATTTATCAAAATTATGTGAAATTTAGAGAAAATATTAATAGAGAAGAAGAACTAAATGAAAATATTTTGTTTAAAAGAATGAATTCAAGGATACTTAAGCTTTTTCCTGAATTACGTTTTGAAAATTTTAGTTATTATGACAAAATGTATTTTACGCTCAAAAAAACAGATTTTTGGGCTGTGATTTCTGAAAGCTATTATAAAGAAATTTTTGTAAATTCTTGTATGGATTTAAAAACCAGAATTAATCAAACCAAGTCAAAAAGCGGATTTGTGAACTTAGGCGTTGGAGAGATTAAAACAAAACTTTACCAGCCTTTTAATGTCGGTAATTTTAGAGAGTTAAGACAAAAAAATAAAACATATTTGTTGAAAGAATTTTCGGCGCAAAGAGTAAAAACAAAATTTGTGGATATTAATCTTTTGAAATCAGAAGATTGCGAAATTAGAGGTTATCTTGATTCTTTTTATGAATCACCGCTTATATTTGTAAAATTTGATAATGATATTTTTAAAAGCGGGGTTGATGTTGCGCTCAATTCAATTTTAAAGCTTTTTGAATTAAGAAAAAATATTCAGGTGATTGTTAATATACCAAACGGTTTAAGTAATAATTTTATAAAATCTTGGGTTGAATTTTTGGAAAATAATTTTGATTTTAATGGCAGATGGTTGTTTATAGATGGCAAAATTAATATAGAACAATTTTATGCAGCCTCTGACATTAATCTATTGCCAAGACGTATTAATAGTTCTGATATAGAATATCTTAGTGGCATGAAATTAGGTTGTATTCCGATTGCATCAAGAGTTGGAATACTTAATGACACTGTTGCGGATATTTTTGAAGATATGGTTTTGGGGTGCGGATTTAAAACAAAAAAATCACTTTTGAATGACGAGAACGCAGAAGAGGATTATCTTGCAATATTAAATAAGGCGTTAAATTTGTATACTAATAATCCTGCGAGTTGGAATTTGTTAATCAAAAATGCGATGAATTATGATGCATATTGGAATTTTAAAACCATAGAAAAATATAACGAAATCTATGAAATGATGTGATAGATAAGAGAAAAATTAAGTAGAAATCTAATATACAATATTATATATTTTAATAATATTTAAATTAAAAAATTCCCCATCTGTGCAATATTATAAAGCATATAAATATTATAAAATATTCGCTTGTTAGAAGTCACGAGATGGAGGTATTTTATGACAAGTTATTTAAACAGAAGCGGTATAATGTAAAGGCTTATGAAATCGGAACGGACTATATCATAGTAATATTTAATGGTGGAGCTGAGCGCAACTACTTGTATACTTATAATTCTACAGGGCAAGAAAATGTTGAAAAGATGAAAAAAATGACAGAAAGTGTATATGGTTTAAATAGTTTTATAAGCAGATTTATCAAAAATCATTATGCAAGAAAATGGTAATAGGTTTTATAAATATTTTTAGCTAGAATGTCTGAAATACAATAGAGTTTAAGATTATGCCGTAAAGATGGGAGTGTGAAACTTCTACAAAAAAAAGACCTCCGAAGAAGTCTTTTTTAAAATGGTGGGCATGAAGAGACTCGAACTCCCACGCTTTCGCACTAGTTCCTAAGACTAGCGTGTCTACCATTCCACCACATGCCCATGGAACAAATCTAATATACCAAGACCAAAATTGTTTGTCAAGAATCTCATCCCTATAACTGTTGTAAATTCTTTAAAAATTATATATAATATCTATATTAGTGTTTAACTAGAGTCTACAAAAAAGAAGGAGAGAGTTATGTTGAAAAAACAAACACTATCGTTGTTTGCAGCATTGCTAACAATGATTACACCGGCGTTTGCCGGAGAAGCTTCTCTTGTAGTTCCAAATATCAAACTTGAAAACCCTGAAAGCTATACGCTTTTGCTTATTGGCTTAGGGGTTTCAGTTTTTGGTGTACTTTTTGGGCTATGGATGTTCAGAGAAGTTAAAAAAGTTGACGTTCATCAAGCAATGAACGCAGTTGGTAACACTATTTTTGAAACTTGTAAAACTTATCTTGTTCAACAAGGTAAATTCCTTTTAGCGCTGGAAGTGCTAATCGGTTTATGTATTGCTTTTTATTTCTGGTATCTTCAAGCAATGCCGCTTAAATCAGTACTAATCATTTTAGGTTGGTCTGTTTTAGGTATCTTAGGTTCATATTTGGTAGCATGGTTCGGTATCAGAATGAACACATTAGCAAACTCAAGAACTGCATTTACCGCTTTAAAAGGCAAGCCGCTAAATATTTTAAACATTCCGCTACAAGCCGGCATGAGTATCGGAGTTTTACTTGTATCAATCGAATTAATCATGATGCTTGTAATTTTACTATTCGTTCCGGGCGAACTTGCAGGTGCGTGCTTTATCGGTTTTGCTATCGGTGAATCACTTGGTGCATCAGCACTTCGTGTAGCCGGTGGTATTTTTACAAAAATTGCAGATATCGGTTCAGACTTAATGAAAATTCAATTTGGCATTAAAGAAGACGATCCTCGTAACCCTGGTGTAATCGCCGATTGTACGGGTGATAACGCAGGCGACTCTATCGGGCCTACTGCAGACGGATTTGAAACATACGGTGTAACAGGTGTTGCTCTTGTAAGTTTTATTCTTTTAGGCGTATTTAAAGATTATCAAGTTCAATTGTTGGCTTGGATTTTCACAATGAGATTCTTGATGATTATTACATCAGTAATCGCTTATGGTTTCAATAATTTATTAACTAAAGCGTTTATGTCAAACGTTAAGAAATTCGATTTTGAAGCTCCTTTAACAAGTCTTGTTTGGATAACTTCAATCTTGTCAATTATTATGACATTTGGTGTAAGTAATTACTTACTAAAAGATATGGGCGAAAATTTATGGTTAGTTCTATCTATCATAATTTCTTGCGGTACTTTGGGTGCAGCTCTTATTCCTGAAGCAACTAAGGTATTTACAAGCCCTAAAGCTAAACACACCCACGAAGTTGTTGTAGCGTCTAAAGAAGGCGGTGCTTCACTTACAATTCTATCAGGTATTGTTTCAGGAAACTTCTCAGGTTTCTGGATTGGTGCAATAGTTGTATTGTTAATGGGATTAGCTTATTTTGCAAGCCAATACATTCCAAACGACGTAATGATTTATCCATCAGTATTTGCGTTTGGTTTAGTAGCGTTTGGTTTCTTAGGAATGGGACCTGTTACAATTGCTGTTGATAGCTACGGCCCTGTAACAGATAATGCTCAATCAGTTTATGAATTATCTTTAATAGAAGAAATTCCGAATGTTGCAGAAGGTATTGAAAAATACTACGGTTTCAAACCTGATTTTGAAAATGCTAAAAAATACTTGGAAGAAAATGATGGCGCAGGTAATACTTTTAAAGCCACTTCAAAACCGGTTCTTATCGGGACTGCGGTAGTTGGTGCTACAACAATGATTTTCTCATTGATTCTTGTAATTAAAGAAACTCTTGGTATTCAGCCTGAAATGATTTTGAACCTGTTAAATCCTTATACATTGCTTGGATTTATTGCCGGTGGTGCAGTAATTTACTGGTTCTCAGGTGCTTCAATGCAAGCAGTTACAACAGGTGCTTATTCTGCAACGGAATATATTAAAGACAACATCAAATTAGGCGAAGCTGATGATAAGTGCGCAAATCTAACTAATTCAAAAGAAGTAGTTAAGATTTGTACTCAATACGCTCAAAAGGGTATGTATAATATCTTTATAGCATTATTCGGCTTTGCGCTTGCTCTAGCTTGCTTATCTGCACCGGTTGGTGATGATTCTGCGCCGGTTTCATTCTTTGTAAGCTACTTAATTGCAATTGCAGTATTCGGCTTATTCCAAGCTGTATTTATGGCAAACGCAGGCGGATGTTGGGATAATGCAAAGAAAATTGTTGAAGTTGATATGGCTGAAAAAGGCACAGACTTGCACGCAGCAACAGTTGTTGGTGATACAGTTGGTGACCCGTTCAAAGATACTTCATCAGTTGCAATGAACCCAATTATTAAATTTACAACATTGTTCGGTTTGTTGGCGATGGAAATTGCTATTAATCCAACATTTAAAGAACACGCTAAATTAGCGGGTGCTGTAATTTTGATAGTTGCGCTTGTTTTTGTTGTTCGTTCATTCTATGCAATGAGAATACCAAGCAAGAAAACAAAGTAGATAAATTATTTGCTTTAAAAATAGCACCTCTATTGAGGTGCTATTTTTATATGTTGTTATCGCATAAAAATATGTTATACTTCATATATGGAGTTTGATTACAAGAAAAAAATATTGGATAATTTTTATAATAAAGTTTTTCCTACTTTTTTGATGCTTGAAGAAGAAAGAAAAAAGACATTAATAAAAATGATTCTTATTGAAGCATTTTTGATATTAATTCCATTATTGTTTTATAACAATCTTGCGACGCTTAATTTCTTTTTTGAACAGCTACATTATGCTTCTTGGCTAACTATATTAAATGCGCTTGTTATTATTGAAATTTTAGTAGCGATTATATACCCTACTATAGTTTATTCAAATTTCCAAGAAAAATTAAAAACTATAGCAATGTCTAAAGTAATGAAGTCTTTTGGAAATATTAAACACACTCTGCAGAAAGATATTTTTTCCGACAAAGAACTTACTGGTACCGGATTGTTTAGTATATTTAACCAAAACAGCTCTGATGATTCTTTTGTAGGTACATTCTCTGATGTGCAATTTAGAATATCAGAATTATTACTGGAAGCCAATGCCGGAAAAACTTGTTTCACTGTTTTCAAAGGTGTTGTTTGTGCGTTTGATTCTAATAAAAATTTCAAATCAAAAACTATCATTACAACAAAAAAAGACTTAGATACAAAAAATAATATTCCTTTTGGAATATTTTTATTTGCTTGCACTCCTCTTATTCTCATAATATTTTCCTGTTCAAGCATTAGTGATATCATCAATACTCTACAATTCACCTTATCTTACAGTTTATTTTTTGTAATCTTAGGAATCTTTATTGTACTAATATATCAATTTTTCTTAAAACGAATAGACAAAAATAGAGAAGTTAGCCAAAATAAAATAAAATTGGAGGACATTAAATTTGACAGACAGTTTAATGTTTTCTCTGATGATGAAATTGAAGCCAGATATTTAATAACTACCGCATTTATGGAACGTCTTTTAAATTTAAAAACAGCTTTCAAAAGCAAAAATGTAAAGTGCGCATTTATTAATAAACAAGTATTTTTTGCACTATCAACTAAGAAAAATTTATTTGAATTCGGAAATTTGTTTAAACCGTTAAACAATATTGAAAATATTGAATTTTTCAGAGAATTCTTTTCTATATTAGATTTAATCGAGTACTTTAAATTTAACGAAAAAACGGGTTTGTAAATTTTGAAAACCTACAAGTTTGGAGTTAATTTGTTATAGTTTTCCAAATAAGTCTTTGCAAGCTTATCTTTACCTAATTGTTTATAAACGTATGCCAAATTATAATGAAATTCTGCAATATCAGACTTCAACATAATAGCTTTATTCAAGTTTGTTTTAGCCTTCTTTAAATCGCCCATTTTAATATATACACAAGCTAAATTATAAAACACATAAGGATTTTCTTTATTTAAAGAAGAAGCTTTTTTGTAATTTGTAATCGCCATATTGAACTGGTTATTGTCAGCATAATAATTTGCTAAATTGAAATACGCTTTATAATATTTCTTATCAACAACAATCGCTTTTTGATACATAAAAACAGCATTTTCATTTTCACCTTTGTCTTCTAAAACATTACCCAATAAAAGCCAATCTTGTGCAGAACGTTCATCTTCTGCGATTTGCAAAATCAAATCCATTGTTTTTTGATAATTATTGTCACTATAGAATGCAGTTGCTTGTTTTGATAAATCATCAGCAGCAAATACCATAGCTCCACTTAATAAAAATGCTATTAATAAAAACTTTTTCATAACAAAATTATAAAAAAAATATATTGTTTTATCAAATATTAAGCTGTTCTTTTCAAAAAGCTTACCATTTTCCCGCCATAATTTTTTTGTTTTAAAACTTCATAACCGTCAAATTCTATTGCTTCCGAATGTTCAGCAATAATTATACCACCTTGAACTTTAGACAAAATATCTTCATAAATTCCGCTCATATAAGGCGGATCAATATACACAACGTCATACGTTTCATCTAGTTTTGCAACAAGTTTTGTACTATCGCCAATTGTTAAATCAGGTTTTAAACCAACAGTTTGATAATTTTTCTTAAGAATTTGTGCGACTTTAGGATTTTTTTCAAAAACTTTAACCCTATAAAAACCTCTTGACAAAGCTTCTAATCCCATAATTCCCGAACCGCCGAAAACATCTAAAAAAGTTTTACCCTCAAAATCACCAATTATTGAGTACAAAGTATTAAACACACCCATTCTTACTTTTGAAAGAGTTGGTCGTGTGATTTTTTCATCGGGAGATTCAATTTTTCGTCCTTTATAAATTCCGGCAGTAATAATCATTAGTTACAATCCAATTTTTCAATTTTCACATTAAAAATACTTTCAATATCAACACCGTTCAAAATACTTGTAATCAAATCTTCCGGCGCAAGTTTACCTTCTACGTGTGAAATAAGTCCCAATATTTTAACGCTTGTATATTCTTCTATTACTCTTGGTATGGCTGTTAAAAGAGTTTTTGGACAATCATTTTTGATGTTATTTAAAATAACACCTCTTATTTCAACCCCTTTTTCTTGAGCGGTGTAGATTGAAAGCAAAGTATCATTAATTGAATCCTCTCTTGGAGTCACCACAAAAAGAACAGGCAATTGAAGTCTTTTAACCATATCAACAGTTTGAACAGATGGCGCAAGCGGACTTAGTAAACCACAATCACCATCGAGAATTGTGCAATCAGAAACTGCTGAAATTCTTTGAAATTCGCTATTAATAAGTTCAACGTCAATCGGCTCATTTTCTTGTTCTGATGCTATTAATGGTTCATATTCAGATTTAAATAAATATGAAAAATGAGTATCAATATACGGATCAACTGTTTTAACGTAAGTTAAATCAGGCGACTGCATAAAACCATTAATTTCAATCCCTGCGGTTTGAATAGGTTTATAAACACAAGTAGAATAACCAAGACTTTGCATTGTAGCAGCTAGTCCAGCTGTTAAGAAAGTCTTACCTTCTTTTCTATTTGCCGATGTAACGTAAAGATTTAGCATAGAATCTGTACCGTAATATTCCTTGAACGTTGTTTGTTATCAAAATCTAAAAGCACAACTTGTTGCCAAGTTCCTAAATTCAAAAGTCCGTCTTTTAATGCAATATTAACAGAACTTCCAACAAGCGCTGCTCTTACGTGCGCGTAACCGTTTCCATCATGCCAAATTTCATCGTGATGATATTCCATGCCGGTTGGTGCAATTCTCTCTAAAGCTTCTTTTAAATCTTGAACAAGCCCTTTTTCGTATTCAATTGTCGTAATTGCAGATGTACTGCCTTGAACAGACACACAAACCAATGCGTCTTTTAATTCATGTTGATAAACACAATTTTGAACATGTTTTGTGATATCTATAATATCATTATTTCCGTTTGTGTTTATAACAAAATGTTCGTTAATAATTGTCATTTTAGACCTCTTATTCTATTACTTTATACAAAGTTGATGATTCTTGAATACTTACATTGCCATTTGGTATAATAAGAACTTCAACTTTTTCTGTTTTGGATGCATATTCTATTTCGATTATATCGCCGACTTTAAGTTGCTTGGCAGGTTTTGCACTATTACCGTTAACCAACACTCGCCCCATTTCAGAAACAGTGTTTGCTACCGTGCGCCTTTTGATTAATCTTGAAACTTTTAAAAATTTATCTAATCTCATATTTCTCTAATAATTTCTTTAACTAAAGTTTTGAATTTATCTTTTGCTATACCTGCAGCTTGAATTACATCTGCATGAGATAGCCCAACCGTGCTAACTCCAGCTGCTGAATTACAAATACAACTTAAACCTATAACCTTCATTCCTGCCCAAGAAGCTACAATTGCTTCAGGGACGGTTGACATACCGACAGCGTCAGCACCAATCGTTCTTGCCATTCTAACTTCAGCAGGTGTTTCGTAAGAAGGGCCAGTAAGTGCCATATAAACGCCTTCTTCAAGTCTTATGTCAAGTTTTTTTGCAATTTCTTTTGCTAACTTGATATATTCTGGAGTGTAAACTGCACTCATGTCAGGGAATCGTTCACCCATAGAGTTATCATTTGCACCAATTAACGGATTTACACCCATAAAATTGATATGATCAGTAATAATCATCAAATCAGAAGGTTTGAATTCAGGATTAACCCCACCTGCTGCGTTTGTTACAACAAGAGTTTCAACTCCAAGTTTTTTCATAACTTTTACGGGAAAAACTACTTTTTGAATAGGATGACCTTCATAAAAATGAAATCTGCCTTGCATCATAACAACTTTTTTACCGTTAATTTCAGCAAAAACAAGTTGGCTTTTATGCCCTGAAACTGTAGATGATTCAAAGCCCGGGATTTCAGAGTAAGGTATTGCCTGCAAGCAATATTCATCTGCCAAATCACCTAATCCGGAGCCTAAAATTATACCGATTTGTGGCTTAAAATCGCCAATTTTTTCTTTAATAAACTCAACTGCACTATTTAACATCACACTAAATCTCCCGTATGCTATCTTATAACAAACAAACAGGAGCTTGCAGGCTCTGAAAGATAATATTTACAAAACTTATTAATCATAGATTCAATGTTATAAAAATTAACATAACTACTTTTCTTTAGCAAAAATATTTTTTTTCAGTTATTATGTATTAAGTGTCAATATCAATCAAAGGAAAAATTTAGTGGTAAAAGATTTAAAAAATACTAAAAATGAAATAAAAGAAAAAGAAGTAATAAAAATCAAAGCACCGATTGTAGAAGCGCTTAAAAATGCTTATGACAATCCGACTTATCAATTTCATATTCCCGGACACACAAAAGGAAAAGCTATTTTCAAGGATTTTAGAAAACTTATTGGTGACAAAGCTTTAAATGTTGATACCACTGATGAATTTGACAATTTAGGTACGTTGCACCCTGCAACTGGGCCAATTAAAGAAGCTCAAGAATTAGCAGCTCAAGCTTTTGGTGCAAAAAAGACTTTCTTTTTGTTAAACGGTTCAACAGCGGGTAATTTAGCTCTTGCAATGGCTTTAACCAAAAAAGGACAAAAAATTATTGTTAACAGAAATTGCCACCGCTCAATCTTAACAGGTTTGATTATTTCAGGCGCAGAACCTATTTGGATTTGCCCTAATAAAATTGATGACTGGTCAGTTTGGGGCAATATTGATGCGCAAAAAATAGAAGAATTAATCAAAAATAATGATGATGTTTCTATGGTTTGGATTACAAATCCGACTTATGAAGGCGTTGTCTCTGATATTAAATCAATAAGTACTGTTTGCAAAAAGTATGGCATTCCGCTAATTGTAGACGAAGCCCACGGCTGTTTATGGAATTTTAACAAGCATCTTCCTGAAACGGCGCTTAAACTTGGTGCAGATGCAGTTGTTCACTCTTTGCATAAAACTGGTGGAAGTATGAGCCAAAGTTCTATGCTTCATATAGCTAAAGACTCTTGTCTTGACGAAGTCGCAGTAGAAAAAGCATTGAAGCTTTTGCATACAACAAGCCCTTCATTAATGCTTTTAGCAAGTCTTGACGCTGCAAGAGCCAATTTACAGTCAAAAGCAGGTCAAAAGCTTTTGGATAGAGCAGTTAAAAATGCAAAATATTTGAGAACAAGATTGGATGCGATTCCAAATTTACATCAACTTAAAGGTGATTTTGGATACAAAACGGATGTGACCAAAGTATTTATCAGAATTGACGGACTTTCAGGAAAAAGACTTGAATCAATTCTTGAAATTGATTTTGGAATTGAAGTTGAATCTGCATCTGACATTGGCGTTTTGATTTTGTGTAATATCGGCAATAAGCGTTCTGATTTCAAATATTTAGCAGATGCTTTAGAAAAAATTGCATCAACACATTATCAAGATATTTATTATTTGGAAAACCGCAAACACATGCCACTTCTTGAGCCTCAAATCAAAATGAGTTTAAGAGAGGCTTTTTATGCTGAAAAAGAAACTGTTCCAAAATCAGAAGCAATCGGAAGAATTTCTGCAGAAGTTGTTGCAGAATGCCCTCCGGGAATTTCTATTCTACTCCCAGGGGAGTTGATTACGCAAGAACATTTGCCATATTTGAATGATTATGAAACATTGGAAGTTGTAAAATTATAATAAACTTATGGCACGTAAGAAATACCAAAATAAAACTGTTCATTTTATTATAACCTTTTTGCTTATGGCAACAGGAATTTATTATTTTGGATTAAACTACGTTCCTCAAAAACTTTATGAAACTCAGAAGATGAAGCCTAATCAGGTTGAAATGTATTATGAGAATGAGTGGTGTACTCCTGATTTTGGACGCAAAGAAGTTATCTTGTGGGATATGACAAGAGTTGATTGCATGACAAAAGATTATGCTATCGAGTTTGACTTTGCTAAAAAATGGGCTGAAGCAATAGGACAATCTCTCTATTATTCAAAACTTACAGGAAAATCTCCTGCAATAGTCTTAATATTAACAAGTCCAACCGATTATAGATATGTTAAACGAATTGAAAGACTAGATAATGGAATTAAAGTATTTTTAATAAAGGCGTTTTGAAATTTTCAAAACGCCTTTATTAAAATCTTATTTTTGTTTCTTTTCTTTTCTCTTATAAAAATCTTCAATAAATCCAGTGTTGAAGTTTCCACTCATAAACACTTCATCTTCAACAATTTCTTGGTGGAAAGGTATTGTTGTTTTAATACCTGTAACAACATATTCTTTTAAAGCTTGATACATTCTGCGTCTTGCTTCGTTTCTGTTTTGTCCCCAACAAATTAATTTACCAATCATTGAATCATA
>CAKVGW010000030.1 GCA_934747325.1 uncultured Candidatus Melainabacteria bacterium
TTTATTTTTCTTTAATCTGTTTTGCGTTAGCTATATCAATATCATCGACTTTAGCTTCTTTTTTTGCATCTTCTGCTTCTAACTGTTTATTAATAACCAAAGTTTGAATTACTTGGAAAATATTACTTGAAATCAAATAAAGAAGTACACCTGCAGGAATTGGAATAATTACGAATGTAAACGTCAACATAATTGGCATAAACGTATTCATAGATTTTTGCATAGCTGCCTGTGCAGGATCTTGTTGTGATGATTTATTCATTGACATCATAGCCTTTTGAGAGAATACCATTGTTACTGCAAATAATGCAATTAACAATAATACATCATAATGGAATGAAGCTTTCATTTCCTTTGTAGGTATTGAACTAATCAAGATACCATCTTTTCTTTCAAAATTCAATGTTTCAGTTTCTTTTGTTTGAACATCTGTTACATCAATTTCAGCTTTTTCAATTTGATCAAGTTGACTGAATTTTAAATTTAAACTATCAAGGCTAACTTTAAAATCAGCATTTTCACCCGGAGTAAGTTCCCCTTGAACCTCAATAGCTTTAGTTGGTTTAACAACTTTTACGTTTAATAAAGGTTCTTCAACACCTTTTAAGTAAACTTTAGCAGTTTTGCCTGCCATAAATGTATCATATTTCGCAACACCCAAAACTCCATCATGAGAAACACCTGCAGAAGTTTTTAGAGTTGCATCTAATCTATTAATGAATAAGAAATGAGAATCGCCTGCCATTTGAATAAATTGCGGACTCATTAATGTTGAATACAACAAAATGAAAATTGGCATTTGAATAAGCAATGGGAAACATCCTGCCATTGGATTGAACTTGTGTTCCTTATAGAATTCCATCATTTTTTGTTGCATTACTTGAGGGTTGCTTTTGTATCTTTCTTGAATAGCCTTCATTTTAGGCTGCAACATTTGCATAGTTCTCATAGAACGCTGTTGTGACAAGCCTAGAGGCCACATCGCAGCTCTAACAAGAACCGTTAGTAAAATAATACCTATACCGTAACTTCCTGCAACAGAAAGCATTTTCAAAACGTCGATAGTTAGTGTTGTAA
The DNA here is from genome assembly GCA_934747325.1 of uncultured Candidatus Melainabacteria bacterium. Lineage (GTDB taxonomy): Bacteria > Cyanobacteriota > Vampirovibrionia > Gastranaerophilales > Gastranaerophilaceae > CAG-196. The sequence goes on from CAKVGW010000030.1 coordinate 1,078, forward strand.
AATCCATATTTCTCTTCCCTAAATTATTCTAGTGTCCTTAAAAAGTACTAATAGTACCTTTGTTAGGATACTTTAAATAAAAATTCAAGTCAAGAAAATGACACTAATATTACCATATATTAAGAAGGTTACACACCTAAAGATGGTGCTATCTGAATAAATGTTCTTACTAGATCGCCATCCCATTGTGTTCCTGCACCTTCTTCCAATATAGAAATCGCTTTTTCTATATTCATACCGCGTCTATAAGGTCTATCACTGATAAGCGCGTGATAAGTATCTGCGATTGCAACAATTTTTGCAGCAAGCGGAATATCACCGTTTTTAAGTCCTTCAGGATAGCCTTTACCATCAATTCTTTCATGGTGATATTTTACAATTGGTATCAAATCTCTAAGGGAAGGATTTGGCATTAACACTTTTTCTGCACCAATTACAGGGTGTTGTTTCATAATACACCATTCATCATCAGACAATGGCCCTTCTTTTTTAAGTACAGATTCAGGAATACCGATTTTGCCGACATCGTGAAGTAATGCACCCAATTTAATGCGTTCAACTTCTCCTTCAGGAAGATTAATTGCACGCGCCAAAGCTTCTGAGAATTTTGAAACAGATGTTGAATGACCTTTTGTATACGGGTCTTTTGCATCAATAGCACCGGCTAAAGAAGTTGCAATTTCAGAGATTCTGTTGCCTGACATTTCATGGTCAACATTGAATTTCGCCAACAATTCTTCTTCAAAGTTTACACCAAGCTGAGAGTGGCGTTTACCGATAACTTCCGCATAAGATTGAAGTGCGATATCATCCCAGAAGTTAAAGTCCGCAGAACTTATAATCGCTGACATGCCATCCTTGTAACCTTTTGCTTGCGAAATATACATAGCTTGTTCTGCTAAGATTAGCAATTTTTCTTTGTCATCCGCACAATCAGGATAAGTTGAAACACCTACAGAAACTTTTACAGGTCCAATTTCATCAATAAAACAGCAAGAAAGCGAATAGGTTAAATATTCTGCAACATATTTTGCTTGTTCCACAGAAGTTTTAGGTAGTATAATTGCGATTTCATCACCGCCGTAACGACCTGCAACATCACCTTCTCTAATATTTTGACGTACTTTTTCTGCAACAACTTTAATAACTTCATCACCTTTTGCATGACCAAGTTCTCTGTTAATTTTTGTGATGTTACAAATATCCATCATCACAATAGAGAGTTTTTGTTTATTTGTTTGCGCACGATTAATTTCATTTGACAAAATTTCTTGGAAACCGCGGTGGTTATAAAGAAGTGTCAAATTATCCGTATTTGCGTACTCGTCGCTCTTTTCAATTAAATCAAAATTGTGAGCAAAAAGTGCGGTATAATTTGCTATAAGTTTATACAAACCGATATTTTGTCTTGCGTAATTATCTTCTACTATCAAAACTCCAAGACATTTGTTCACAGAAATAAGCGGAAGAATAACAACCGCGTGATTTTTAAAATAAGAAAGCTTTAAAAAGTCTACGTCATCTTTAAATATTGTTTCACGTTTTTGAAACGCTTCAATAATCGGATTATCAATATCTTTCAAAAATACTTTTGAAGAATAAAAATTACCTGTTTTGTCTTTCAAATTAAGATTAATACAGTTTGATTTTTCCTTAAACAAACCATAAGCCATAAAATCTGAATCTATATTTTGGCAAATAATAGAATAGATTTTTGAGAAAAGCTCCGCAACAGACGATACATCAGATATTTTCACCAATGCATCAATAATAGATTTAGGGTTAAGAGTATAACCTTTTTCATTATTAAAAGATTTGTTTTGTGGTTTTGATAGAGAATTCGCACAAGTATGGAATGTTAACGAGTTGACTTTTGAAACCAAATTCTCTTGTTGAATTGGTGAGGTCACAGGGGCTTTGTTGGAAATCTCTGTAATTTTGCTAATTAAACTTTTTTCTTTTTTCACGCATCCACCTTCACATTGTAGAGATATAAAACCGATAAAGATAAAAAATTGACTTTATGTTAAAAAAAATTTACATTTATAAACATTAGATTTCGAAAATCATTCTCTATCAATAAATCCCTTTAATAATTATATTAACATTTTTTTTTAGTTTTACTAGTGTAAAATATACTTTTATTTACAAATGTTTATACACTTTTTAATTATACTTAGAAAATTATGTAACAATTTGTTTACAAATGCGCAATTTTTAATTTTAACCTGTTTTAAAAGAAGCATAACAGATAGAAGTGTAGTTAAAAATGAAAGAAGGTAAAAATGGATCCAATCAAAAATAACGGCGCAATGGATTACACAATGACAATGCCACAACAAAATAATGTACAACCGACACAAGAAGAAGACTATTCTTCTATGCCAATGGTATATGATCCAACCACGGACGAAAAGAAAGAATCAGCTAAAAGCGGTGTTGCACTAAAAGCGTTAGCAGCTGTCGGTATCGCAGGTTTGGCAATGTGGGCAGGACATTCAATGGGACAAAAAGGCGTAAAAGCTGCAAAAGAAGCCGAAGATGCTGCTAAAAAAGCAATGGATGAAGCTTTAGCAAAAGCTGATAAATTACAAAAAGCTAACGATGAAGCTTATGAAATTGCTGATAAAGGTAAGTATTGGTTTAAAAGCAGTATGAGAGAAGATATCAAAAAAGCTTTAAGACCGGATGAAGCTGAAGCTAAAAAAGCTACAGAAGCAGCTAAAAAAGAAGCAAATGATGCAGCAACAAAAGCAGAAAATGCGGCTGAAAACGTTGCAGAAGAAGCAAAATAAAACTTTAACTATATAATACAAAAAATCGGATGTTTATTTAAACATCCGATTTTTATTATAGGTAATTTTTATACAGGCATGTGGTCTGAATAAATTACACTCGACCAATCACCTTCAAAATAACTTATTTGAGTTAAAGTGCCAGTTTTTATCAAGTTTTTAAATTGGTTTACTGGTGTCAGTTCCAAAGTTTTAGCAATTGCAGACTGAATAACATCAGGAGTTGTTACCACAATAATTCTATTACCGCGGTTTTCTTCTACTAATTTATCTATAACATCTGAAACTCTTTTGTTAAATATTGCCAAAGACTCACCATTCTTTGGTTCTTGCAAAATAACCTCCGGCCCGTATTGGTCAAACAAATCCTCATAAGAACGACCGCTCCAATCACCGTGATTTCTAGCCGGCAAATCGATTATAGAAATTTTTTTCTTAAAAAGTTTTGCTATAATTTCTGCAGATTGGGTACATCTTGCAGAAGAACTTGTATAAATTTTATCATACGCTACAGCTCTGTGTTCAAGAGTATGACAAACTTTTTCAATTTCTTCTTCACCAAATTCATTCAATTTTGGGTATTTTTCAGTATCACAGATAATGCCATCCATTGTATGCACTGTTGCACCATGCGACACAAAAGTTATTTTACATTTACGTTTAAACATTATAAATCCTCAACTAACTAATCTTGATATTTCCTTTTCAAGGGTATAGTACTAATTAATGCCATTATACCATGCTTTGAGCAAATGTTTCAATCGGTCAAATAAAAAGGCGGATTGGATAAAATCCAACCCGCCTTTTGAATATCATTCTTATAACAATTCTTTCAAATAGTTTGGTAATGCAAATCTTGCATTATGATAATCTTTGTTATAAATCTTGCAAGTTTTTGTAATTGCTTCGCCTCTTCTTTCATCCCAATAAGAAAGCGGTTCAACTTCTTCTGAACAAAATGCCCAAGCCCAATATCCACCTGGGTAAGTTGGAATGTTTGATGTAAATGTTGAACAAATTGGGAACACTTTTTTAAGAAGATTATACATTTTTTTGATTTCTTCTTTATTAACAAAAGGTGATTCTGATTGAGCACACATAATTCCGCCTTTTTTCATAGAATTTTTAACGTTTGTATAAAATTCTTCCGTAAACAAGCCTTCCCCAGGACCCATTGGGTCTGTAGAGTCAATAAGTACGATATCAAACATGTCTTTTTTGTCTTTAATATATTCAATTGCGTCTTCTACAAGAATTTCGCATTTAGGGTTATCAAGTTCGCAAGCAATTGTTGGAAGGTATTTTTTGCAAGCTTCAATTACCATTCCATCAATTTCACACAAAACAACCTTTTCAACGGTATCGTGTTTAAGAACTTCTCTAACAGTACCACCATCACCACCGCCAATTACAAGAACTGTTTTAGGTGCTTTATGGTGCATCATTGGAATATGAGCAATCATTTCGTGGTAATGAAATTCATCACCTTCTGTTGTCATCATCAAATCATCAAGAGTAAGAACTCTGCCTAAAGTTGAATCAGATTCAAAAATTTCTACCTTTTGAAAAGGTGATTGCTCGGAAAAAAGAACTTCTTTTTGTTTAATTGCTATACCAAATCCTGATGGCGTAATTTCTTTGTAAAATTGTGTCATAGTTTAATATTCCCCGCTAATATATGTATATGCAGGTGGAAAACTTCCTGTCCTGCCTCTTTTCCTGTGTTAATAACTGTTCTGTATGATTTTAAGCCGGTTTTCTTTGCAGCTTCTTTTACAGTCATCATCAATTTACCCAACAAAACTTCATCATCAAGTTCATTTAATGATTCAACATGTTTTCTTGGAACTACAAGCAAATGTGTATCTGCTTTTGGATTAATATCTTTAAAAACTACAGCATATTCATTTTCATAAACGAATTCTGTATTAAAATCACCATTTATTATTTTACAAAAAATACAATCGCTCATAAGTCACTCCTTTTGTCTTATGGTAATTCAAAAGAAGATGGTTTGCAATAAGATTAAAGGGAATATGGGAATAAGAGATTTAAATATTTTTTAAACAATTTTCCACTTTCCATTTTCCATTTTCAATTAAACTACACCCACTTATTTTTTTCGGCGTTAAAGTTTTCTCCTCTAAAACATATTTTTCGCTGGACAATATGTAATTTTTTATTACGGGATTTTGTTTTTGCATGTTTCTATATTAAGATATAAGTATCGGAAAAGATTTTGGTCTTTTGGAAGAGAAAGAGTTTAATTATTAGTTGGGATAAATTTGAATGAGAAGAAGAAAAAAATACGATTTATATATAGTTGTCTTTTTAGCTTTATTTACAATTGGCTACTTTGTTTATAACCACACCTCATCAGAGTCAAGAGGTGTTGAAAACTATTCCGCAGCTTTAGACGATTATAAAGCCAGTGATTATGAAAAAGCTTATCAAGAGTTCGGCAAAGTTCCATCTGGCTCAACTCTTAAGTCGTCAGCTTTATTCCGTCAAGCAAGATGTGCTACAAATATGGGCAAAAACGAACTAGCCATAAAAAAATACAATAGAATTGTACGAAATGGTTCAAAATCTTCAATTGCGCCGATAAGTGAATACAATATGGCGAATTTAATGTATGAAGCCAACGACAAAGACGCAAAAAAACATTTCAAAAAAATTATAAAAAAATACCCAACCAGTGATTATGCAATCGCTTCTGAATATTACCTCGGAATGATTGAAGCTTCTAATCCGCCTAAAAACACAAAACGTTTGGCTAAATCTCAAGAAAAAGCGATTAATTATTTCAAAAACTATATAGAAAAAGCACCCGATGGACGCTTTGCGCTAAAATCAATCGAAGAAATTATTAAACTCGATAAATCTTTGTCTAATTACGACAACTTACTTATCGCAAAAGGCTATTACGCAAACGGAGAATTTGAAAAATCTAAGAAATTTTTAAACAAAACGACTCTTGCCGAAAGTTGGTCTGATTTTGCGAAAAATGAATATAAATTAGGTAATAAGGAAAAAGGAAATTATTATACAGAACTCGGTTTAAAACAACATGCCGGAAACACGGCTCAAGATGATGTTTACGAAGTTATTGATAATTATGTAGCAGCAGCTTCTACAAGAACTGAGGGAATTACAAAGCTTGTAAATTTAGGTGCAAACTCAACCGGTGCTGATTATATCGCATATCTTAATTGCAATGAAGTTGTTGGTGAAAATGTAAAAGAAGCCTGCTTTAGAAGTCTTTACGAAAAGTATCCGAACGGGCAATTTTCAGCAGATTCTTTGTACAACTTATTTATGGCAAAATATTTGCAGAAAAAATATCTTGATGCGCAAAGATTAGGATTCTTACATTTTAAAAAATTTCCTAATACAAAATCAAGCCCTGCGGTTACTTATTTTATGGGAAAAATCGCATACAAACTTAAACATTACGAAAGCGCAAATAATTATTATAAGCAGGTTATAAGCTCTTATCCCGACTCGTATTATGCTTTTAGAGCAAATTACAATTTATACAAAGATGATGGAATGTTACCATTTTTGGAACTTAACGAAAAGCCTGTTGTTTTCCCTTACAAAAAATCTTTGGATAATAATTTAGTTGTAAAACTGGCGTATCTGAAGGATTACGACCTCGTAGAAGAACTTTGTAAACACGATAAATTCATACAAAGCTGGATTGCATACCAAAAAGGCAACTACACTTTATCTGCATATTTAGCTAGAAACGGGATGGAAGAATTAAATGTAAAACCTTCATTTGAGGATTTAAGATGGCGTTTAGTCTATCCAATGCACTATTATGATATTGTTGACAAGGTTAAAGGTGACAACAATCCGATTGTTTTGCAATCCATAATAAAAGAAGAAAGCCATTTTAATCCGTTTGTAAAAAGTTCGGTAGGTGCAATCGGGTTAATGCAACTAATGCCTGCAACTTACAATGAAGTAGTTACAAAACACAATTTACCGACAAATTTGAATGTAGAAACCGCTAATATTACGGCAGGAAGTTTATATTATTCAAGCCTTAAAAAAGTTTTGGGCAACAAAGATTTATACGCAATAACAGCTTATAACGGCGGAATCGGTTCTGTAACAAATTGGTCCTCTAAATTAATTTACAGTGATACAGATGAATTTGTTGAACAAATTCCTTATCCGGAAACGAAAAATTATGTAAAAAAAGTTTTGAGAACATATTGGGTTTATGGAAATGTTTACTAATAACAATGGAAAGTGGAAAATTGAAAATGGAAAATTGTTTATAACAATGACTTTCTTTGTCCTATGTTTGGTTGCATTAAAATGTTATGCGTTTGCTAATTTTTACCTTGTAGCAACAAATGATAAGGATTTGCAAGCAAAACTTGAGTTTTTGGATAAACTTTCGGTTTGCGAAAAACATAAATATCAAGAAGACGGTATAGGCTCTTATGAGATTTTTGGGAAACAAAATCAAGCCTGCAAAGTGAAATGGACGCTTGTAGATTGTAAATTCCCCGAAGGCGTTTATCAAGAGTTTTCCGCTGTGCAGAAAAAACGCATTATTGATAAGTATAACAATATACAAGACAAATATTATATAGAAATAGAAGACGCAGATTACAGATATTTGTACAATACAGGTAACAAGTTCTGCACGAATCGTTATTAATTTTCACTCAAATAAACTTTTACTTACACTTGACAAACAGGGAGAAATCATAAATAATAAGCATGTAGGGGGAACCCTAAAGAGAGTCACCTCGATAGAGTTCCGCTTCACACCTACAAGAACAAAAGAACAATTTTAAGGGCTGCAATAACTGCAAGGATTGCAGCTTTTATTATTTGTTTGTTCATGGCTTACGCTCCTTTCTGACCATGTCCTTCACTACTCGTGTGTCAGAGGGCTGTAAGTTGTAGGATATTTACCCACAGCAAAATATTTGCTTACTTATCATATTATATTTTTCAGTGTTTGTCTATTATTTTAAACTTAGTAAATTACAAATAGGGATAGAAATTGCGTACAAGATATGTTATAATATTTTATATTGATTGCACGCTTGGAAGTTAAAACCCCACAGAAAAAACCGTTAATAAAGCAATTTACAAAAAGGCGTTTACATAAGAAGAGGTATTATAATGAACTCACTAACATTATTGGCAATTGCAGTTGTTGTAGTTGTATTTTGGATTTATTCAATTTACACATCAGTTATCAGAAAAAGAAACAAGGCTCAAGAAGCTTTTTCTTCAATTGATGTACAGTTAAAGAAAAGATACGATTTAATCCCAAATATTTTAACAATTGCTCAAAAATATATGGAACACGAACGTGGAATCATGGAAGAAGTAACAAAACTTAGAACACAGGTTATGGGACTTTCTTCTAATTTTGAAAATATTGATAGAAAAATTGCTCTCGATGGCGAAATTGCAAAGAAAATGGGACAAATTATGGTTGCGGTTGAAAATTATCCGCAATTGAAGGCTGATCAAACTATGATTACTGCAATGCAAACTTATAACGAAGTTGAAGAACATATTGCAGCAGCAAGAAGATTTTATAACTCTGCAGCAAACGAATTGAAAAATGCTGTTGAAATTTTCCCTTCTTCTTTATTTGCAAGAATGTTGAACATTAAAACCGTTGATTTTATTAAGGCAACTGAACAAGAAAGACAGCCAATTAAGGCAAGCGATTTTTTAAAGTAAAAAAAAGGTTAATAATACCCTCTCCCGCCTTCGGCACCCACCCCCGAGGGAGAGAATGAGATGCGTTAATTGAACGACTTTAGTTCCATCCCTTGGAGTAGGGGAGAGGGTATTATTAAATTAAGGAACATCATGACACAAGAAAAAACATACTCACAAATACGAAACGATTTTTCTAAGAAATTTTATTCTTATATAGTTCCAAGAATTCGACAGTATGAAGATGAAAGAGTCATTAGACTGCTAGCATCTTTGGTAGTATCAATAATATCTCTTGCTTGGGTTGGTTGGATTTATTATACAGCATTTACACATATTGGTGAGTTTTCCGACAACAATGTGAAATTAGTCTTATTCCTTTTACTTTGCGCTTTTGGAAATTTTTGGGTTAATAAAAAAAGCTTTGAAGAAAAAATAAAGACTGATACAATTATGCCACTTGTTTGCAAGTGTTTTGAAGATTTGGACTGGAGTCCTTATTATGGTGTGAACGCAGGAAATATTATAAAAACTTCTCGTGTTATTCATGATTTTGATTCATTGGGTTGCGATGATGCATTTGTTGGGCAACACCAAGATGTTAAATTTGAGATTATGGAATCTTTTTTTACAAAAGGTTGTGGTAGATATCGCAGAACTGTTTTTAAAGGTGCAGTTGTTAAATTAGATATGAACAAAAATTTTACAGGACATACCCTTATAAGACCAGCTTCATTAGTACATTTGAATATTCCCAGAAAATTAAAACGCACAAAACTGGAAGACGTTGAGTTTGAAAAGAGATTTAATGTGTTTACGGATGACGAAGTCGAAGCAAGATATCTAATCACACCATCTTTTATGGAACGTTTGAACGAAATGAAAGTTGCATTTAAAGCTAATACTGTTTCATGTGCTTTTTATGAAAAATCATTGCTAATAGCTTTGTCTACAGGCAAAGATTTATTTTCTATTGGTTCTTTGTTCAAAAGGATTGACGACCCTAAACAATTTTTCACTATGTTTGAAGAAATTCTTTCAATCATAAAACTAATCGACCACTTTAAACTTAATCAGAAAATAGGTTTATAAAGTTGCGCAATCGTCTTATTTTCGCTAAAATAAGTCTATATGAATTATAGTAGAGGTTAGCTATGAAGGTTTTGTTATTGAACGGGAGCGCACATTTGCAAGGCTGTACATTTACAGCTTTGAGTGAAGTTGCAAAAACACTTAATGAGCAAGGTGTGGAAACAGAGATTTTTCAACTCGGTAATCCTGAATTAAAAGATTGTAGCGGCTGCGGAGCTTGCAAAAAATTAGGCAAATGTGTTATTGATGATGTGGTAAACGAATTTGTTGAAAAAGCTAAAATTTGCGATGGATTTGTATTCGGAACACCTGTTTATTACGCCCATCCGTCAGGCAGAATTTTGTCTTTCCTTGACAGAGCATTTTATTCAGGAAAAACCGCGTTTCAATTCAAACCTGCCTGTGCAATAGTTTCAGCAAGACGTGCAGGAACAACAGCAAGTTTTGATATTCTAAACAAATATTTCACAATAAGCAACATGCCGGTAGTTTCTGCAAATTATTGGAACAATATTCACGGATTTGTGGCAGAAGATGCAATGCAAGATTTGGAAGGTTTGCAAGTTATGAGAACATTAGGACGCAACATGGCTTGGTTGCTTAAATGTATCGAGCTTGGAAAAGAAAACGGGGTTGACAGACCGGAGTTGGAAGAAAAGATTTTGACCAGTTTTATATAAATTAAGGGTATTGTAGAAGTAGAGTTGAAAGTTGAAAAAGGAAGATATAATGCGAGAAGAACTACTACAACTAATAGAGAAAAACAGCAGACTTGGAATTAATGAAATTGCAGTTTTGTTAGGGAAAGAAGAAATCGAAGTTGCCAACGAAATTGCAAAGCTTGAATCAGAAGGAATTATTTGCGGTTATCACACTTTAATCAACTGGGAAAAAACTTCTATTGAGAAAGTTACAGCCTTAATCGAAGTTAAAGTAACACCACAAAGAGGTCAAGGTTTTGACTCTATCGCAGAAAGAATTTATAACTATCCTGAAGTGCGCGCGGTGTACTTAATTTCAGGCGGATATGATTTATTGGTAACTTTGGAAGAAAAAAGTTTGAGAGAAATTGCAAACTTTGTATCTGATAAACTTTCAACACTTGATAGCGTCTTGAGTACTGCAACTCACTTTATCCTGAAAAAATACAAAGACCACGGAACTATTTTCGACAAAAAACACGAAGATGAAAGAGAGGTTATCACTCCATGACAAAACCGCTTTCTAAAATGGTTGAAACAATTAAACCGTCAGGTATTCGAAAATTCTTTGATATCGTTAGCGAAATGAAAGACGCAATTTCACTTGGTGTTGGTGAACCTGATTTTGACACTCCTTGGCATATTAGGGATGAAGGAATTTACGCATTATCTAAGGGGAAAACTTTTTATACTTCAAATGCAGGCTTAAAAGAATTAAGAGAAGAAATTTGTAATTATTTAAAAAGAACACAAAAAATTCAGTACAATCCGCTTAAAGAAGTTATTGTTACAGTTGGCGGTTCAGAAGCTATTGATATCGGTTTAAGGGCGATTGTTAACGCGGGAGATGAAGTTATAATTCCACAACCTGCTTATGTTTCTTATGAACCTTGCACAATTTTAGCCGGCGCAAAACCAGTTATTATAAATCTTAAAGCCGAAAACGAATTCAGATTAACGGCAGAAGAATTAGAAAACGCAATAATAGACAAAACAAAAGTTTTAATCTTGCCATTTCCTAATAATCCGACTGGCGCGATTATGGAGCGAGAAGATTTAGAAAAAATCGCAGAAGTGATAAAAAAACACGATATTTATGTTATGTCTGATGAAATTTATAGTGAACTTACTTACAAAGGCGAACATGTTTCTATCGCGTCAATTGAAGGCATGCAAGAGCGCACAATTTTAATAAACGGTTTTTCAAAAGCTTATGCAATGACCGGTTGGAGGTTGGGTTACGCCTGTGGGCCTGAATCTATTATCAAACAAATGACAAAAATTCACCAATTTGCTATTATGTGTGCACCAACAACTAGCCAATATGCCGCAGTTGAAGCACTTAGAAATGGTGACGAGGATGTTAAAATGATGCGTCAAGCTTATAATCAGCGCAGAAGGTTTTTATTGAATGCTTTTAAAGAAATGAATTTAGAGTGTTTTGAACCGTTCGGCGCATTTTATGTTTTTCCTTGTATTAAAGAATTTGGAATGACAAGCGAAGAATTTGCAACCAGATTTTTAGAAGAAGAAAAAGTTGCCGCCGTCCCTGGGAACGCTTTTGGAGAAAGTGGCGAAGGGTATTTGAGAATATCTTATGCGTACTCATTAGATAATTTAAAAATCGCGATGGAAAGATTTAAAAGATTTGTTGATAAACTAAGAAAATAAATTTTTTAAATTAGGAGTTTTGAGGTGATACAAAAAGATTTATTGAAGAACTATTCATACCAAATTGTAATTGGTTTAATATTACTTCTTGGATTTATTGTGCGTACAAATTTATATTGGTCATCAAATGCTTTTGAAGATGATGAATGTCGGCTTGCAATTACAATGCTGGATAAAAACTTGTGGCAAATGTTTTTACCTTTAGGTGACGCTCAATCTGCACCTCCGATTTTTATGTTCTTGTCAAAAATTTTAGCGAATTTATTCGGTTATAAAGAGCGAGTTTTACATTTCATTCCTTATGTTGCAAGTATTGCTTCGCTTGGATTTTTTTATAACATTTGCAAAAATTATTTTTCTAAAAAATTGACCACAATTATTGCAACATTTCTTTTTGCAATAAATTTACCTTTAATATCTTACGCTTTTACTTTCAAACAGTATTCTTTGGATGTTTTAATTGCCTTGGTTTGTATAAATTATTTTCCAAAAATTGATATTAAAAATTTAAATACAAAAAAACTAATTTTACTTTCAATCAGTTTGATAATCTTACCTTTCATATCCTTACCTTCTTTATTCTTTATAGCAGGATTGTTTATTCTAAATTTAATCAAAAATTACAAAGAAAAAGAATTTTATAAAAAATCTGCTTTGATTTGCTTTCCTTTCATTTTGATGATGGGTATTTATTACTGGAATGTTCTTTTGCCTTCTAAAGTTGATTTGGATTTAGCTTTTCCTAATTATTGGGCAAACGGTTTTTGGGATTTCTCAATTTTTAGTTTTGTTAGAATTATTGCATTTAATTTTCTTTTTGATTTTGCTCCGAACAGACTTATGCTATTTTTATTTATATTATTTTTATGGGGTTTTATTAGTTGTATTTTGGACAAAAAAGACACGCAAAAAACTTCTTATCTCTTAACTGGAGTTTTAGGAATAACACTATTAGCATCACTGGTTAATATTTATCCTATGGTTGGTAGAGTTTCTCTTTATTTAACAAGTGTTTTCCTTTTGTTTATTTTGCGTCCACTGGATATTACAAAAAACAAAGCAGGTTTAATTTCTATTTTATTAATGATGGTTTTAGGTTTTGTACAGTATTCACCAAATTATTTATATAGCCTAAGAAATGATAATGGAATTGTAAAATACGCACCTGCAAGTTTAATGCAAATTTTGATAGAAAAATTTAATCCGAATGAAGATATCATTTTGTGCAATTCAGCTTCCGTAAGCAGTTTTCTTTTTTATTCAAGCAGAAGTAAGTTTTACACAGATAATGTACGCGAGATGGATATAAAACCGGCAACAAAGGAAGCTACTGAAATATATTTAAAAGGATTAAAAACAAATCAAAAATATTGGTTTTATATGATTAAAGATTACGAAAAGGACAAAGTTTTTCCTTATATATTAGATGAATTGGAGAAAAAAGACATTTTGTATTTGAAGAAGGATAGAGAGTCAATGCTGATTTATGTGCAGAATTAGGTTAATAATACCCTCTTTTGCCTTCGGCACCCTCCCCTGAGGGAGGGGATGAGATGCGTTAATCTATCGCATATAAAATTAGCATAATCGAGCGACTTTAGTTCCCTCCCTTGGGGGAGAGTGTTATTAACATTAAAAAAGAAAGGATAACATGCAAAATAAACAACTCGGTCAAAATGGCGAAGATATAGCTGAAAAATTTTTAACAAAACAGGGCTATAAAATTCTTGAGCGCAACCGTCATTTTTCACGTTATTGTGAAATTGACATTATTGCGCAGGATAAAGACACACTTGTTTTTGTTGAAGTTAAAACCAGAAAAACTGACATTTGCGGACATCCTTTAGAAGCGATAACAAAAACTAAATACAAAAACATTAGAACAGGTTTAAGCCTTTATTTACAAGAAAATCCTAATTACAAAAAGTACCGAATAGATGTTGTTTCAATACTTTTAAAACCGAAGCTTGAAATTAAGCATTTGAAAAACATATATTTATGATAAAATAATTTTATTAAGTGAGGATTTAATATGACAGATTTAAGAGATAAATACGAAGTCGTGATTGGCTTGGAAGTTCACGCACAATTAAAAACAAAGTCAAAAATTTTCGCACCTGATTCAACTGAATTCGGCAACGAACAAAATACACAAATCAGCCCTATTACATTGGGTATGCCGGGCGTTTTGCCTGTTCTTAACAAAGAATGTGTAAATATGGGTATTTTGCTAGGTTTGGCTTTACACTGCGAAATTCCAAACCGTTGTAAATTTGATAGAAAACAATATTTCTATCCAGACCTTCCAAAAGGTTATCAAATTTCACAATACGATGAACCGATTTGTGTAAACGGTTATATTGACGTAAAAGGTAAAAGAATTGGTATTACAAGAGCGCACTTAGAAGAAGACGCAGGTAAGTTAGTTCACGTAGGTGCAGCAGGCATTAATGGTGCAACTTATTCTCTAGTTGACTTAAATAGAGCAGGAACTCCACTATTGGAAATCGTTTCAGAACCGGATATGCGCTCAAGCGAAGAAGCTAGAAACTATATGGAAGAACTTCGTGACATAGTTAGATACCTTGGTGTTTGCGACGGTAACTTAGAAGAAGGTTCTATGAGATGCGACGCGAACATTTCAATTATGCCAAAAGGCTCAAAAGAATTTGGTACAAGAGCTGAAATCAAGAATGTAAACAGCTTCTCAGCACTTCAAAGAGCTATTGAATACGAAATTGACAGACAAATTGAAATCGTTGAAGAAGGCGGTCAAGTTGTTCAAGAAACAAGACTTTGGGATGACAACTTGAAAGAAACTCGTTCAATGAGAGGAAAAGAAGATGCTCACGATTATAGATACTTCCCTGAGCCTGATTTAATGCCTCTTGAAATTTCAAGAGAATGGGTTGAAGAAATCAGAGCAAAAATGCCAGAGCTTCCTGAAGCAAAACGTCAAAGATATATGAGCATCGGCTTAAGCGAATATGATGCTTGCGTAATTGTTGAACAAATGCCACTTGCGTTGTTCTTTGACAAAGTTCTTGAACTTGGTGCTAACGCAAAAATCGCTGTAAACTTCATGATGGGTGAAATTGCAGCATACTTAAAAGAAAACAAAGTTGAAATTACTGAAACTAAGTTAACTCCTGAAAACTTGGCAGAATTAATTTCATTAATTGAAAAAGGCACAATTTCTAACAACATCGGTAAACAAATCCTTGTTGAAGACATGATAACAAACGGTGACAAAGCGTCTGCTATCGTTGAAAAGAAAGGCTTGAGCCAAATTTCTGACGAAGGCGCAATCAAAGAAATCGTTAAAAAGATTGTTGACGCTAATCCAAACCAAGTTGAAGCTTACAAAAACGGTAAGACAAACTTGTTAGGTTTCTTTGTTGGTCAAGTTATGAAAGAAACTAAAGGCAGAGCAAATCCTAAAACTGTTAACGAACTTGTTAGAGAAATGTTAGAAGGTTAAAACTATATTCAAATAAAAACTGCGCTTATAGAGCGCAGTTTTTTTATAAAAAATTATTCTTAAAAAAATAAGGCGGTTGATTTATCAACCGCCTTATTAACAACTTTATTAATAATCTAAAATTATACACTAACTTTCATTGTATTAGCGATAATTTCATTGAAGCTGTCAGCTTTCAAGCTTGCGCCACCAACCAAAGCACCGTCAATGTCTGATTGTGACATTTGTTCTTCGATTGTGTTAGGTTTTACAGAACCACCGTAAAGAATTCTGATTGAATCACCTGCAGAAACAGAAGAAACTTCTTTAACAACATTTCTAATCATAGCGATTACTCTGTTAGCTTCTTTGCTGTCGCAAGTTTTGCCTGTTCCGATAGCCCAAATTGGTTCATAAGCGATAACTGATTTTGCAACTTCTTCTTCAGACAAGCCATTTAATGCAGCTCTAATTTGAGTAGCGATGTGTTCATCTGTTACACCAGCTTCTCTTTGTTCAAGAGTTTCACCACAGCAGATAATAGGAATCAAACCGCCTGCTAAGATAGCTTTAGCTTTTTTGTTAATCATTTCGTCTGTTTCAGAGAAGTATTGTCTTCTTTCTGAGTGACCGATGATAACGTGTGAGCAACCTGCGTCTGCTAACATTTCAACAGAAACTTCACCTGTGAATGCGCCTGATTTTTCCCAGTGGCAGTTTTGACCTGCAACTGCGATTTTATCACAGCCACAACCACACGTACATTTTTCAGCATTTACTACACTTAAAGAAGTAAATACAGGTGCAACAATAATTTCAGGCAATTGTGGTGCTGTGAAATCTTTTGTAAAATTCTTTATTCCTTCAAATAATGCTTTTGCATCAGCTTGAAGTAAATTCATTTTCCAGTTTCCTGCAATAATTGGTTTTCTTGACATAATTTTCTCCTTTTTTTGAAGGGAAATTCCCCTCTTTTCTTATGTATTACTACACTTTGATATTAGAATAAACAAGGAGCAAAATCAATCATGCGCCGTTTCACAAGTTATATTCAATATTTTTCATTTGTTTGTATTATTCATGTTCAAATAATTTTAAAGTATACTGTTTGTATGAAGAAAATTATACTTATCACATTATTATCAATATTTTTAACTCCTGCAAGTTTTGCAGAAGAAAATACACCGTTTTTTAAACTTCATATTTTAAACAACGATACACGTGAAGTCAAGTCATTACTTAATTCTCAAGTGCGTTATGCAAACCGAAATAATTTTAATAAATTCATAAATACCTATGATAAAAATTATGTAAATTCTGACGGCTTTAATTTAGAAACTTATTCAAACATTGTAAAAGATGTTTGGCAATCTTATGACAAAATTAAATATGGAATAAAGATTAAAAATATAGCAATCAAAGATGATTCAGCAATTGTTCAAATTGAAGAAACTTCAAATGCGATAATTCCGGATAAGACTATGAGCGGAGTTTTGAAAAGCGAAGCTGATAGCGTTTATCATTTGAAAAAAGTCGATGGTAAATGGAAAGTAGTTTATGATGCGGTAAATTCTGAAAACACCTCGATGCTTTATGGAGAGGCCAAAGATTTAGACATAAAACTAACGGCGCCAAAAGAAATTGAAGCAGGTGTTGAATATACTGCATCTTTAGAATTTACTCCGCCGGAAAATTCTATTGCAATCGCATCAATTGCAAGTGATAAAGTTGAATATCCGCAAAAACAAGCAAAAGAAGTATTTAGAAAACTTCCTGACGATAATATTTTAGAAAGACTTTTTATCTCAAACACGGATAATGTTAATGAATACATTGTAGCTTCAATCGGAATTACAAAGGCTGATATCACTGATTTAAGCGTGAAATTCAGTTTAACCGGTTTTGGGTATCAAATCACAAGAGTTAATGTTAAACAAAAACCTGTAAATGAAGGCATAGAAGGGTTAAATGACGAAGGCAAGTAAAATCTCATACTTTTTGGTTTCAATTATATTTTTTATTATATTTGATATCTACTATTCAAATATAATGATGAATTGTGTTGAAACAATGCCGAGCAATCCTGTTTTCGACTTGATTTTCATTCAAAATACGGGTGCTGCCTTCAGTATTTTAGAAAACTCTAAAATCTTTTTAATCAGTTTTTCTGCGTTTGCAATTTTGGCTATGATTATTTATTTAATAAAACATATTCAAAAAGCCTCAACTTTTGCAATTTTTTGGGCTTCACTCTTAATCGCGGGGGTTTTTTGTAATATGTATGAAAGAATAGTTTACGGGTATGTGAGAGATTTTTTCAAACTTAATTTTATTGACTTTCCTGTTTTTAATATTTCTGATATCTTTATAAATATCAGCGTTGTTGCAATTGTTATAATAATTATCACAAATGAAATTAATAATAGACGAACTAACGGATAATATAAGAATAGATACATATCTTGCAGATTATATGCAGGATTTTTCACGCTCAAAAATTCAGTCAGAAATTAAAAAAGGTTCTGTTCTTGTGAATTCCAAAACTGTCAAGCCTTCTTACAGTGTAAAAGAAGGTGATGAAATTGTTTTTGAAATTCCTGAAACTACGATAAAAATTGAACCTGAAAATATTCCGCTTGATATTGTTTGGGAAGATGAAAATATGCTTGTAGTAAATAAGCCTTCCGGCATGCTGACTCATCCGACAACTATTGAAACAACAGGAACTTTGGTTAATGCGCTTTTGTTTAAATATGGCGAAAATTTGTCAGATGTTAATGGAGAATTTAGGCGCGGGATTTTACACAGGCTTGATAGAAATACTTCCGGCATGCTTATGGTTGCTAAAAACAACAAAACTCATGAATACCTTGTAGAAAAAATGAAACAAGGCGAAATGACAAAAAAATATCTTACGGTTGTAAAAGGTGTGATTGAAGAGGATGAATTTACTATTAATAAACCGATAGGACGGAATCCTAATCAGCCGCATAAAATGGCAATTGTAGAAGGCGGAAAAGAAAGCATTTCTAAAGTAAAGGTTTTGGAAAGATTTAAAGATGCAACATTAATTGAAGTGCATTTGATAACAGGAAGAACTCACCAGATAAGAGTGCATTTGTCAAGTATCGGTCACCCTGTTTATAATGACACATTGTATGGTTTTGGAAAAATGAAAATCAAAACTGAAGAACAAGTTTTGGAATCATATAAACTAAGTTTTCCGCATCCGTTTGATGGAAAAATAATTTCATTGGAAATTAAACCTGATGATAAAATTGAAAAAGTTTTGCATTACCTAAAAGCGTTATAATTTATTATTTTGCAAATCTTCTTTCCTAATAGTCGGTGACAAATCTTTTACTGCGAATGGTTTAGCGAAATAGATTGCGCTAATAAAGTTTAAAATAACACCTAAGATATTTGTTGCTTTTCTCGCACCATTCCACTTTTGCGGTAAAAAGTTTGCTAACATCATTGTAGAACTCCCCGCCATCAAATATAGATAAGCTTTGAAAATTCCGCGAGGAACCGCAACACAATCGTTGACATCGCGAGGATTTTTAACATTATCTGTCAAAACGTCTATAAATTCTCGTTTTTGTGATTTTTGATTATTATAAAAATTTGGTGTGTTTTGAATTTTTGAAATATTCATGATGTTAATATAAAAACATGTAAAAAATTTTTTTGCTAGGTATTTGAAAATAAAAACATTTATGATAATATAATTTTGTTGCTGAAGCTGTAATTGATATATTCAAATAAATTACATATCGGTTAAAACAATTGAATAAAACATGGGTGCGTGGCGCAGTTGGTAGCGCAGTTGACTCTTAATCAATTGGTCGAGGGTTCGAGTCCCTCCACACCCACCATTTAAAAACAAGACTTCTTCGGAGGTCTTTTTTTTGTGGGGCTCTCACACAACAAGCAGAGCTTGTTGGGTTCTCTCCTCCATTGACTTTTAGAATAATTTATTACTATTAATTAATATCGCAACGAAAAACGTGACATTTAGTCACCTTTTTCTGCTCGTCAACGGAGTCCTTCTCCACACCCAATTATAACAAAAGCAGTCTATACAAAATAGGCTGTTTTTATTATAATTGGACTTATTAGGAGGGCTGTTATGAAGAAGTTTTTAGTGTTAGCTATTACTGTAGCGTGTTTAGCATCCGGTTGTACAAAAAAATATGATAGCGTGGAAGAATATGCAAAAGATATGAAGGCTGTTCAACAAGCACAAAAGTCATATACTTTGGAATTTGAAAATTTGTCTTGGATGGCTGATGGCTATTTTAGGGCATATAAAAAGAATAATTTGTGGAAATATGACCAATCAGCTAATAATGGCAGAACTTACATAAGAACAGTACTATATGACGGAAATGATATAATTGGATATAATGAAAATTCCAAATGGGCAACTATTATTGCCAGTCCTAAAACAGAGGAAGAAAAAGAATTATTTTTAAGAATGCATGACATAACTTCGCAATTGTTTAATTGGGACAAGCCAGGTTGTTTATTTTGTGCAACGGGTGTAAAACCTGAATTTATAAACAATAAAGCCAAAATGAATGGTTTTGATTGTAGATTGATTAAATATAGCGATTCTTATGAAGCTTGTATAAATGACAAATTAGGAATAGCAGTTTATTTAAAAACAAGAATGGGTGGAGATACAAGCAAAGAAACTATTGTTAATCTTAAAAAAGTAGATACTGCAGAATTACCAAACTCTGATTTTGTAATGCCAAGTAGTAAGCAAAAAGTATCATTGCAACAAATGTTAAAAGAGATGTCAAAAGGAAACTTTTAATAACTCCGCAATTTTCTGACAATACTTGATGTTCTTAAAACATAATGTATGGAACTAGATTAAAATCAGTTCAAATTTTATCTGTTTTTACATAAAAAACTAATGAATCATATACGTTGCGTTTGTTCCCAAAACTTTGTCTTTCAAACGTTTGAAGCCTTTGCCGTAGATGTATTTCATTTGTTCTACCAAATTTTCTTCTACGTCAATCAAGTACATATCGTGCACGATAAATTCTTTTATAATAAATACAATTCCCTTATTTTTTGTCCAAATGATATTGGTATCCGAAATATCATTTTTTAGTGACGAAATTTTTCCAACAACACCTTCCGAATCATCAGCTGCAATAATAATCATTCTTCCGCCAAGCGACATTTCGATATCTCTTGCAAAAGCGTGTTCAAAGACAAGTCCAAAACGAGAATTAAAATTATCATAACCGACAATTCTTATTTCAACATTTCGATTGTAAGCGTTCAAAAGTTCTTTCTCAAAAACTTTAAAATCCTGCGACCAAACCTCCATATAGATTTCGTGTTTAGCGTTTTGTATAACTTCTATAATCTTATCTTGAATATTTTGAATTCCGCTAATCGTTAAAATGGGTTCGTTATAATTATCTTTAACCTCCGGTAAATGCTTATCTAAAAAATTAATAGTTGAGTTTATTTTCTTTTGAAATCTTGCTGTCAATTGTTTCGGTTTAATCGGAGTATAGGTTTGCGGTTTTGTGTTGGTTGAAACAACAATATTCTTTTCTTCCAAAACTTTTAAAGTATCATAAGTTCTTGATTGCGGAATATTGGCAAGTTTTGCAACTTCATACCCAGTTGCAGGATATTTTTTCAGAAGCGCAATATAAACCTTTGCTTCATAAGTATTGAATCCGATTTCTTTTAATTTTTCAACCAAATCTGCCATGAATAAATTGTATCAAATTTTATTTGTTTTGAAAAGATTAAAGTTAATGGTGCAAAAAATTGCACCCTACTTTTTTTAGTATTCGTGATAAAATAATGAATAATATTTAAGGGAGAATTTTATGTCAATTATCATAATGATTTTGTTATTAAGTTTACTTATTTTAGTACACGAAGCAGGACATTTTTTTGTTGCCAGAGCTTGTGGAATAAAAGTTGATAAATT
>CAKVGW010000031.1 GCA_934747325.1 uncultured Candidatus Melainabacteria bacterium
TTTAATGCAAAGTTTCTTTAATACTTGCAAAAATGGATTCAACCATTCTATTTTTAAAGTCACTTGAATTCAAGTTTGCAACATCTTTTTCATTCTTCAAGTTTCCGGTTTCAATCAAAACTCCGGGAACTGGTGAAGTATGAGTTCCATCCAAGGAAAGTACTCCTAAAGACTGTGATTTTGAGTGAGTAATTCCTTTAAACCAACTGTCTTGATTCATTTTACTTCCAATTTTTTCAGCCAATTTTAAATCTTGTTTATCAACGACACCGCCTCTTTTGTTACCAATAACAAAGATACCTCTTGAATCTCCGGCAGAATTGCTGTGTAAACTAATTATCATATTAACTTTTTGGCTTTGTTGAATGTTTTTTATTGCTTTTTGAGCACTGTAAACAGAACCTTGAACAAAAACTACTTTGCCACCTTCTTTTCTGATTTTTTCAATTAATACATTTGCGATACGTTCGTTTACAACCCATTCTTCTAAAGATTTTCCTGCATTAGCAATAAAATTATTCGTTTCTTTATTTGGATCCTTTTTATCCATTACAGCATTACTTGTTCCGGGGTCAAAATTGGTATTTAATTTCCCTGTCTTTTTGTCTTTGTAATTCATAGCCCCACCATGTCCCGGGTTGATAATAATTGTTTTACCGCTTAAACTTCCTTTGCCGGTTGGGTTTAAAGTTTTTACCAAAGCTTTTATATTCCCTTTTGCGTCTATTTCCGGCATTGGTCGAGCAACATATCTAAGTTTAGCTTTTGCATTTGCTTTCCAATCATTATATAAAGAATTTACTGTATAAGTTGTTGGCTCACCATTTACGTAAACTTTTTTTGATGTATCCGCTTTTGGTGCAACCGATTTTACATTTTCTGTTTTTTGTATGTCTAATCCTTCTAATTTTTCACCAATTTTTCCATTAAACCATTTGTATGCAAGTCCTTTGTATTCAGCTTTTATGTTTTTATAAGCATTTGCAGAAATTTTTCCTTCCTTAACCTCTTTTTCCATTTGCACCAAACCGTTTGCATAAACTTGTTTTGCAGATGCTAAAACTTTATCAGGAATTCCGTGTTTAAATATTTTGCAAGCATTGTACATATCAAACAAACGACGTTTGCTTAAACCACTCGCATATTTTCTGACTTTTTCACCATTTGCTTTTGTTACTATTGAATAATCTTGATTCAAATTTGCAATTGCAGTTACATAATCTTTATTATTGAGAGCATCTCTTAGTTTTTTATTATCACTAATTGCACCTTCGCCTTTGTTAAAAGCCAAGTCCATAACAGATTCCTTAAGGTGTGACGGCATAGATTTATAACTTTTTTTGTCAATGATTGTTTCTAAATTCAAATCTTTATTAATAATATCCTGACCTAACATTGTGAAAATTTCATTATCACTCAAGGTTTTATTATCAAATTTATTCCCTTCTTCAGGAGTAATATAATGTCCAATCCCTATTGTCTTATTCCCGTTAATATCCGTATAAACTTCAGTTCTTTTTCCTTCCATTTGGATAAAATCATCTAAAAACTCTTTGTCAAAGCCGGTAAAATTAGCCAAATCAGCTTCGTTATTAATGTTTTTTACCGTATATGACTCAGGCACTTTTAATGTATCGCCAATATTAATGATATCACTTGATTTCATATTATTAGCATCTAATAAACGCATTGTTGAAACATTATATTGCTTTGCTATGCTTCCAGGATTTTCACCTGCTTCTACAATATGAATTGTAGAAGGCGTTTTATCCAAATAATTTTTTACTGCTGTTGTATCAACAGGTGTATCAACAACTTCAATATTATTATTGTTATCATTTGCATTATTACAATGGTTTATAATTCCAAGTGTCGGTAATAAAAATAAAGCCGTTACTGCTCCCAACTTAGCTTTTTTAGTAAACTTTGGTAACGTTTTATGTGCTTCGAAAGTTGGATTTGTTTGTTCCTTATTTATAGTTGCTTGAGGTAATTGTTGGTGATAATTAGATGAAATTTTCATATTTTCTCCTTACACATTTGCAAAAACTTTAAATCTTGTGAAAGAAAATAATTGACTTTATTCAAAAAAATATTTACAATTCTTAAAATTTTCAGTTGTTATGAACGATTATTTCACCAACCACTTGTCCATGCAGTGTTTTAATGGTTTTATCGAACTCTATATTTCCCCAACCCAATCGGTTAATCATCTCTAAAACCGCAAAACGTCTGGCTTCCATTGAGCAGTCATTGATTTTTACAACAAATCCGATTTGTTCTTTTACGTTGAATACAATGCAAAGCCCGCCTGCTCCAACTTTTGCAATTAAGCCTTGAGTTTTTTCAATGATTTCTGTGTCTAGGCGATTTTCACCGCCAAAAATGTAAGGATACTTTTGAATTGCATTTATAATTTTTTCGTATTGAAGCAAATTTTTGTAACCGATTAACATATTTTGTAATGGCATACTGAGAATTGGCACACCGCAGCCATCAGTTGTTACAGGGTAGTTTAAGGTTATTTCACACATATTGTTTATTTTATTTTTTATAGCTATTTGCAGAGGATGTTCAGGTTTGTCATAAGTTTCCATATCCCACCCCTTTTTTTTACAAATAACCAAAAATCCTATATGCTTACCTGAACAATTATTGTGGATTGCTCTCGCTTTTTCACCATTCAAAAGCATTTTATCTTGCATGCTTCGAGCAAGCGGAGCATGGACTCCGCACTTCAAATACTTTTCATCAATTTCAAATTTATCCAATATTTGCTTCGCGACTCTAATATGACATTCTTCACCGGCATGTGACCCACAACAAAGAGCCAATTCTTCTTCCGTTAAATCTATACCATAATCAATCAATAGCGTTGCTTGTAAAGGTTTTGCGCAAGAACGTAAATAATAAGGAATAGTATCATACGGCTCGGTAGAAAGCATAAAAAGCCCTTCGTGAAATTCTTCAACCAAACCATCCCTTATGTATTCAACACGCATTTTTTACCCTTATTCTTTTTCCTTGTGTTCTTTAATAAATGTAAGAAGTGCATCCATTTTTTGTTTAAGGATTTCATTTTCTTCTTTTAGACGTGTATTTTCAACTCTGATATCAAAACTTTCTTTTTCTAAAGCAAGAGTTGGAATGTCATCAGGATTAAGTGAAAATCTTTTTCCTGATTCTTCCTTCATAAAAATAATACTCTTTACGTCTTTTTCTCTTACAAAACCCATTTGAACCATTAATTCCGCGATGAACACGTGTTTTCCTGATTCGTTCATTTCTTTTTGTTTATCAAGAACTTCGTCCAATTGCTCAATCGTCATTTTACCTGCGCGAATAAAATATTCACCGGTTCTATATTTTCCTGCAATAAAACCTGCTATTGCACTAACAAGATTTGGAACTTCATTTGAGAAAAATCCTGAAGTTTTGCAGAAAGTAAATGCCTTAGCAACTTCTTCCATTGTAAAATTATTTTCAATTGCAATTTCAATCAGTGACATGCCTTTTGAACAGCAATTCATAAAAGCATAGATACTTTCATCAAATTTAGATTCTTTAGTTAAAAGTTCATTTTGACCCAAATCAGAAAGAGCAGGCTTATAAATATGGAACAACTCACCTTCCGGCAAATCCAAAAACTCATTACTTAAATAATTTGTTAAATCATTTGATAAGTTCAAGAAGATTGTTTGCTTAATCCAAAGAGGAAATGCAAGCATTTTTTCCATAAAATCTATAAATAAGCTCTTACTCATGAAATATATCCTTCTTTTATATGATAACTACAAACAAATTATATCATAAGATAATAAAAGTTAACATTTGTAAAGGAAGCTTCATATATGGGCATGGATGGTTTGTCTATTGCAAATACAGGTGTGGTAAAAGAATCCACCTCAGCAGAAATTGCCGGCAAGACCGAGCAAGCAATGCAGGCTGAGCAGGCAAACTCAAACCGTCAAGTCAACGGGCTTAGTGTAAATCAACGAGTACGAGAAAAAGACGAAGGGGACGAAAACGCTAATAAACAAGGCAAGAACAATCCACAAGACGCATTTGAAGATGGTTTAGTAGAGCCTAAAGATGAAACAAGTGAAGATGATTTATCTGAAATTGAAGATGTTGAAAATCCGAATAAAGATTTTTATGTTAAATTAAATGTAAAAGATGATATAATAGAATTATATGATAGTGCAACTAATCGGTTAATCGAAACAATTTCAGGAAATGAACTTGGAGAGTTAGTACAAAAGCTGAATATGGCTTCAGGAATATTTATAAATAAGAAGGTTTAAATGCCACCGGTAAATCCATACAACAAGTACATAAAACAATATCAGGCGAGTAACGTAAATACTGCAACGCCTGAAAAACTTATGATTATGATGTTTGATGGAGCTTTGCAATTTTTACAAAAAGCAAAAGTAGCAATCGCAGAAGGTAACTTAAAAGAACGTTCTCAAAATATAGATGGCGCAAGAAAAATTATAAGAGAACTTATGCGCACAATTGATTTGGAAAACGGAAATGATGTTTCTAAACAATTATTTAAACTATATAACAAAATGGCAATGAATCTCATTAAAGCTAATGTTCAAAGGAATGCGGCACTGATTGACACTGTGATTGAAGATGTTTCAAATATTCGTTGGGGTTTTCAAAAAGCTATTGAAATCCAAACGGGCGTTACAACTTTAGAACAAGCAATGCAAGAACAGCAGGCAAGCAACAATAATTCTACTCAAGCATAGAAAGGGATATGTATGCAAGACGAACAACAGTTTGAGCAGTTGATGCTACAATACCAACAGCTTAAAAACGGCTCGGAAGATATTTCAAGAATGATAGATAACGAAGATTTTGACAGTGCAATTACTATGATTAAGAATCGCGAACAATTGTTTTTGAGTTGCAAATGCATGCGCAAGTATCTTGAACTTACTCCGGTTGAACAAAAACAAGCAGATGAGATTTTGGATGAAATAAGAACTTTAGAGCTTAAAAATATTAAAAAGCTTGAGAAAAGCATGACCGAAGTCCAAGCAGAACTCAAGAAATCTCAACAATCTCAAAAGTTTCAACAAGCTTATGAAACTGATGAAGATTACAAAGGAAGTATTGTTAACATACAAGAATAAAATAGTAGGTTGGGCTTTCAGCCCAACAATCTCCTAAAAACCGCTTCTATTCAGGCAAAGCAACTTGATTCAAAAAGTCGTTGATTTTTTGTGCGTTTTGTGTTATCGGTCTATAAGCTAGACAAATTAACTATTTTCACGAAAAAAATACTTGCATTATTGTTTGGAGTTTGTATAATAGAGTTTGTAAATAGAAGAAAGGAGTTTTAACAATGAACAAAGAAGAATTAGTACAAGAAATTTCAAAAAAATCTAAAGTTACTCAAAAAGAAGCTAACGAAGTTTTATCAGCTTTAATCGAAACAGTTCAAAAAACAGTTTCTAAAGGTAAAAAAGTTACTCTAGTTGGTTTTGGTACTTTCGAACCTCGTAAGAGAGCTGCTAGAAACGGCAGAAACCCACAAACTGGTAAGGAAATCAAAATCCCTGCTAAAACAGTTCCTGTATTCTCAGCTGGTAAAAAATTCAAAGAAGTTGTTAACGGTAAGTAATTAACGATTTTTAGAATAAATTTGAGTAAGGCGTGTCAAAATTGACACGCCTTATTTCTTTTAAACATCAAACTAAAATTCTATTTTTCTAGCACAACCAGCCTATCAACAATAGCTTGTGTAAATTCAGTACAGCTTGCCGTACCACCCAAGTCTACCGTTTTTATTCCCGCATCAAGTGTATCGAATAAAGCCAATCGAATTCTTTTTCCTGCTTCGTTTTCGCCGATATAATTTAACATTTCAATCGCAGACATAAGCATGGCAGTAGGATTTGCCTTATCTTGCCCTGCAATATCAGGTGCTGAACCGTGAACAGGTTCAAAAACAGCATAATCTTCGCCAATATTAGCACCTTGAGCAATTCCCAAACCACCAATTAAGCCTGCACAAAGGTCTGAAACGATGTCGCCATAAAGATTTGGTAATAATAACACGTCGAATTGGTTTGGATTTTGAACAAGCTGCATACAACAATTATCAACAAGTATTTCGCGAAATTTTATTTGAGGAAATTGTTGAGCAATTTTTCTTGCACATTCCAAAAATAATCCGTCAGAAAGTTTGCAAATATTAGCTTTTGTAACAACACAAACTTCTTTACGATTATTTTTTACCGCATAATCAAATGCAAATTTTGCAATTCTTTCTGAAGCTTTTCTTGTAATAATTTTGATACTCTCTGCCGTATCTTCATCAACCTGGCGCTCAATTCCCGCATATAAATCTTCTGTATTTTCACGAACGACAACAATATCAACTTTATCATAACGAGTTTTTACGTTTGGTAAATTATAACAAGGTCTTAGGTTTGCGTACAAATCCAATTCTTTTCTGAGTTGAACGTTAACAGAGCGAAAACCTTTGCCAATAGGAGTTGTTACAGGCGATTTTAAAGCAATTTTGTTTTGTTTAACTGAATCTAATACTCTTTGAGGAAGCGGAGTTCCTTCAGTTTCAATCAAATCAGCGCCTGCGGTTTGAACATCCCAATCAATTGCAACACCGGCCGCGTTAATAATTTTCATCACGGAATCCGTAATTTCAGGTCCAATTCCATCGCCTTTAATCAATGTAACTCGTTTCATATTATTCTCCACAAATATTCAATTAAATCCATTACATATTATACACATTTTCATAGAATTTACAATGTTGTTTTGGGGAGGAAACTAAAGTCGTTCGCGAGTAGGTTGGGCTTTTAGCCCAACAAAACTTTAAACCTTAACTTCACTTTTCGCTCTTAAATAGGCTTCAATACCTTTTGTTAATTGGTCAGGACAGCTTGTCGGGCGACTTCCGCAATGCAAACCGCTTAGTTTTGGCACAATATCGTTAATATTCATACCTTTAATAAGAATGCCGATTCCGCTAAGATTGCCATTGCATCCGCCTACAAATTCTACATCCTGAATAATATTATCTTTAATTCTCATTTGCATTAATTTGCAACAAACACCTTTTGGCTGATATTGGACAATATCAACACCATTTACATTATTAATTTTAATTTCTTCGCTCATAAAAAACTCCTCGAATTTCTTTCTATTATTAATATAACATTTCGTCTTGCAAGAATCAATTAGCAGGGTGATGAAAGTTAATAACACCTTCTCCCGTCTAATTAATGCAAGTAGGTTGGGCTTTCATTTATTTTCTTGGGGAGGGTGTCCGAAGGACGGAATGGGGTATTATTAACATTTTTATTGTATGATAAATTTATGAACAAAGTTGCAAAAATCGGATTTTGGGGTTATCCTGACCCTGATGTTGTAAAAAAAACTAAATTAAAATATCCAAATGCAGAATGGATTGATTTGGATATAGATTTTTATTACCCTAAAACAAATATTTTGCCCGAATCATATTGCAAAATTATTCGAAACATTATTGATAATACAATTTATTTAAAACCTGATTTAATCCTCGCACCTATCGGAAAAGATAAGTGTGACAGCGGATGGTTTGCATCTAAAGTTCTTGCTGATATGGGATTTAATGTTATTCAAACGATTTTTGAAAAACTTGAACCAAAACGAGAATTAAAAATCAGTACAAGCAATTTGCCTTTGTATGATAAAATTACAATGATTACTGACAATATAATTACGCCAACAAATCATGAGAATATAATTCAAGTTCCTGCCGAATTCGGGTTTTGGGGTGTTCCACCAAATGATTTGGAAATTTTAAAACTTTTCCCAAATACAACTCATGTTTACGGTTGGACAAGATGTGTAGAAGCAGGAACACCTGCTGATTTAGATTTAGAAATGTTAGTCGAAGAAAATGTTCCGACAGTTTTTTATGCACAGGCATTTTGCGCCAAATCTCAACTGGCTAAATATTTAGCTGATAAATACAACGGACTTTATATTGACATTGACGATTATGCGTCAAATTCTATTCGCGCAAAAGTCGAAGCGTTTTTGAGATTAAGATAAAATTTTTAATTTTCTATTTGTAAAGATATTGGCTAATCTTTATTTATTATGCTATTATAAACATACGGGAGAGAAGTATGCGAGGCGATAAAAATATCAATAGAAATAAACAGTTTTCAGACCGTCTGCTTTGGTTTCAGATTGGTTTTGCAATCGCAGTTTTGTTATTTATTGTGTATTTATTTTCCGTTCAAGTTTTGGATGTCAGACATTTTAGAGTGAAAGCTAAAAATCAACGTCGTGCAAGTTCTTTTGTAATGCGCGGCAATATTTACGATAGAAACGGTATTAAACTTGCAACGGACACTGTTTATTATGATATTTTTGCAAGAAAAGCAGATTTTGTTGATGAACGTTCTCCGGAGGAACTTGCAAAAATTCTTGCACCGATTTTAAAGGTTTCTCAAGTTGATTTAACAGAAAAACTTCGTCAAAATGTTGCGGTAATTTCTTTAAAAAAGAATGTTGACAGACATACTCGTGATGAGATTGCAAAATTGAATTTGCGCGAAATTCCAATGGATAAAAAAAGCATAAGAACTTATCCGCAAGGGACTCTTGCAGCGCATGTTTTGGGATATTACAACTTTGATGCGGATGTTGCTTCAGGCGTAGAACTTACTGCAAAAGACACATTAGAAAGTGTTGGAAAAACGTCTAATTTGGAAATGACTCCAAAAGGAAAGGTTATTTATAATATTTCAACCGATCCGATTGCAGCGACCAAACCAATCAAAGGCAAAGATGTTACTTTAACAATTGATGCTGCGGTTCAACACGTATGTGAAAAAGAGTTAATGAAATCAATCGAAAAATTTAAAGCACATAGAGGCGCTGTGATTGTTATGAATCCAAGAAACGGTGAAATCTTGGCTTACGCGGTTTATCCGTTTTTCGATCCTAACAACTTTAAAAATGCCTCCAGTTTTCAAATAAAAAACTGGACATTAACTGACATTTTCCCTCCGGGCTCAACATTTAAAACAATTACGGTAGCTTCTGCAATTGAATTAGGCAAAATAAACAGATATTCAAAAATTAATGATACAGGTAAAATCAAAGTCGGCTGGTGGACAATCAAAAACTACGATTACGCACGCAGACCAAACCCCGGTATGATTGACCTTGTTTATTTGTTTGAACACTCTAGTAACGTAGCGTCTGTTATTATTGCTCAAATGATGGGTAAATATGAATATTACGGAATGTTGAAAAAATTCGGTTTTGGCGAAAAAACAGGGATTGACCTCCCTGGAGAATCCGTTGGTCTTTTAAAGCCACCTGCAAAGTGGGACGCATCAGACTTAGCGACTATGGGTTATGGCTATGGTTCATCAGTAACAGCTATCCAAATGGTTTCAGCTGTTTCTGCTTTGGCTAATGACGGAGTTAGAGTAACACCTCACGTTATAAAATATTCACCGGAGGAAGCTGAAAACAAGATTAAAAAAGTTCAAGTTATGAGCCCTGAACACGCAAGAGTTGTAACAGAATTATTAACGGAAAGTATTAATAGAGGTAAATCTCCGATTAAATCCGATAGTTACAATATTGCTGCAAAAACAGGAACTTCAATTAAACCAAAAGAAAATGGAAGCGGATATACAACGAAACTTTATACATCAATCGTTGGTTATATGCCATCAAGCAATCCGCAAGTTTTGATATATGTTATTGTTGACTCAGCTCAAGGCGGCGAAATTTGGGGTAACACAGTTGCTGCGCCGATTTTTAAAGAGATTTCAACACAAATTGCAAGAATTTTAAATTTACAACCTGATAAAGTAGGAGGAAAAATAGATTAATGAGAGTAAGAACTTTAATTGACAACATAAACTATATTGAATTGGTAAATGGAGAAGATTTATCAGGTGAAATCACAGGTATATCTTATAATTCTAAAAAAACTCAACCGAATGATGTTTTTATTTGCTTAACAGGTGAACATGTAGATGGTCACGAATTTGCAGAAGAAGCAGTTACAAACGGTGCTGTTCTTTGCGTTGTAGAAAGACGTTTAAATTTAGATATTCCTCAAATTGTAGTTAGTGATACATCAGAAGTTATTGCTCAAATTGCTGATTTATTTTATGCTTCACCTTCTAAAAAACTCAATTTAATAGGTGTTACAGGTACTAATGGTAAAACAACGGTAACTCACCTAATCCAAAAATTATTTGAAGAAAATGGTGAAAAGTGCGCATTGATTGGAACATTAGGACACAAATTTTCTTCTGACGACAGTTACCATGATGCTAAACATACAACTCCGCAAGCTCCTGAATTACAAAAAATATTTGCAGAAATCGATGATAAGAATATAAAAAACGTTGTAATGGAAGTAAGTTCACACTCTCTAGTTCAGCATAGAGTTGACTATTGTGACTTTAATGGTGCGGTGTTTACTAACTTAACTCAAGACCACTTGGATTTTCATATTACAATGAACAATTACTATAAAGCAAAAGCTATTTTGTTTGAAGAACTTGTCGCAGGTGATTTTGCTGTTATTAACGCAGATGATGAGTATGCAGGCAAATTTATGGAAGTTATTTCTCCAACTGTAAGTTTATATACTTATGGCGTAAATATGTCTGCTGATGTTAAAGCTAAAGATGTAACATTTAATCATAATGGCGCATCTTTTACCTGTGTAATTAAAGAAAAAGAATACAAAGTTAATCTTAAGATGAACGGAATGTTCTCTGTTTATAATGTTTTAGCAGCTTTAACAACAGCGTTAGCTTTAAATATGGATATCGAAAAAGCGATTCATACAATGGAACAACTTGGTGGAGTTGCAGGAAGATTTGAAATTATAATAAATCAACCAACTGTGATTGTCGATTATGCTCATACACCTGATGGCTTAGAAAATGTTTTAAAGGCTGCAAGAGATATTACACCAAGCGAAGGCAAATTAATTTGCGTATTTGGTTGCGGTGGCGATAGAGATGCGACAAAACGTCCTAAGATGGGTAGAATTGCAGAAGAATTGGCAGATAAAATTATTGTAACAAGTGACAATCCTCGCTCTGAAGATCCGCAACAAATAATTACAGATATTTTGGCAGGATTAAGAAGTGTTAATGATGTAGTTGTTGAACCGGATAGAGAACTTGCAATCAAAGAAGCTTGCAAATTGGCTAGCGCAAAAGATGTTGTTCTTGTCGCAGGCAAAGGCCATGAAGATTATCAAATATTAGCAAACGAAACAATTCACTTTGACGATAGAGAAAAAGTTAGAGAAATTTTTGGAGCAGTGAAGGCGTAGAGTTAATAATACCCTCTCCCCTCCCCCGAGGGAGGGTATACTCGTGTTAATTGAACGATTTTAGTTCCCTCTCCCTATTGGAGAGGGTGTCCGGAGGACGGGAGAGAGTATTATAAATTAAAAGGTAAATCATGAAAACACCACTAATCATTGAACAACACATGCATGGCGCTTACGGCGTTTATTTTAATACCGCGGGAGTTGATGAAATTGTAGAACTTTCACATAAACTCCGTAAAATCGGCATTGGCGGATTTTTCCCGACTTTGGTAACTGATACTGTCGAAAATATAAAACGTCAAATTGAAATTATTAAAGAAGCTTCTAAAAAAACAAATGCAATTCTAGGTATTCATCTTGAGGGAATTTTTATTAATCCAAAAAAGAAAGGGATTCATAATCCTGAGCATTTTTTAGCATTAACGGTCGAGAACTACCAAAAAATTGAAGATGATTTTATAAAAATAGTCACTTTAGCACCTGAACTTGATGAAGGTTTGATTAATTATTTAAAATCAAAAGGCGTTAAGGTTCAAGCAGGACATTGTGTCGGTTGGGGGCAAGTAGATGGCGCAACCCATACATTTAACGCGATGTCAGGAGTGGCTCATAGAGGTGTTTCAACTGCACTTTCTGCAATGGTAGAAGATAATGTTTATGCCGAAATAATCGGAGATGGTGTTCACGTAAGTGATGAAGCTTTGAAATTGTTTTTCAAGGCAAAACCTGCTGACAAAGTTATTTTAATAAGTGATGCACTCCCTATAACTTATAGTGACTTAAAAGAAACTATTTTTGCTGATTATAAAATCTATTATGACGGCGATAAAGCGACTTCTGAAGATGGAACAATTGCAGGAAGTACAAAGCTTTTACCTGATATTATAAAGATTTTGGGTAAAAAAGGAATGTTTAATCCGCAATTTATTCAAAATGTTTATAATTACCATGGAATAGAGCCGATAGGCGAAATTGAGTGGAATGAAGATTTTGAAATTGTAGGCTGATGGTTTGTTTAATATCAACAAATCTTACCTAAAAGTTTAATGAAACATTAAGCGTGAGGATTTAATATAATAAAGAATCCTCATCGCTCAAACTTTCCTCTCTTTTTTCAAAGAGAGGTTTCTTTATGTTATAACTAAATTATGAACTACTCAAACCTTTTTGATTTTGCGAGAGATTTTTATACATCGCTTTCATACAATGATAAATTTGGAAGAGCTAAAATTCCGTTTCGTTATTTTTTGGAACTTACATATAAATGCAATCTTAACTGTTCTTATTGTTACGTCGGATGCGAGCGCAACAAAAATGAGTTAACAACTGAAGAATGGAAAAAAGTTATAGACCAACTTCCGTTTTATTCTATTGCAACATTAGTTGGCGGTGAGCCTTTAATCAGGAAAGATTTTATTGATATTTTAGCTTACACATCTAAAAAAATCTTGAATAAAGTTCACGTTGTATCAAATGGTATTTTAATCAATGATGAAATAATCAAAGCTTTTATCAAATACAAATTACTCCTTTTATCTGTTTCGTTGGACGGTTATGGTGAAACACATGACTTGAACCGAGGCAAAGATGGAATTTTTGACAAGATTATTTCAAATTTAGAAAACTTAAAAACACAAAAGAAAAATCAAATGATTGATATAAAAACAATCGTGTTGGAAAACAACCTTGATGATTTACCTAAACTTTATAAGTTATGCGAAAAAATGGGTTTTCAATTTCTATCAATTTCGTTTTTGAGAAATAATAATTGGAAGCAAAATTCAGTTTTGCAGGAAAGTTTTATACCTGAATTTACTCAAAATTATCCGATTAAACCTTATTTCGATATGGAACATTTTAAAGAGGTTTACAAAGAAATTGATGCGATAAATGGTAAAACAAAATTGAGATTTTCACCAAAATTTGAGTATTCAAAAAATCCGCTTGAAACAATTGAAAAATTTTTTAAACTTCCAAGCAACATTCCTACAAACGAAATTTACAAGCCTTGCACTTATCCATATAATAATATGATGATAAATCCGGAGGGCTTTGTCTACCCTTGTCTTTCTCAAAAAATCGGCAACGTTAAAGAAAAATCCTTAAAAGAACTTTTTAATGCTCCACATTATTGTTGTTTTAGAAAAAACTTAAAAGCAAGCGGTGGCACATTCGGCGCTTGTCAAATGTGTTGTGAATTGACAATAAAAAACAATTTATAAATTGTTGCACTTACAACATGTTGCATTTGCAACACTCGTGTGAT
This sequence comes from uncultured Candidatus Melainabacteria bacterium, assembly GCA_934747325.1. Taxonomy (GTDB): domain Bacteria; phylum Cyanobacteriota; class Vampirovibrionia; order Gastranaerophilales; family Gastranaerophilaceae; genus CAG-196. Next base: position 13,623 of record CAKVGW010000031.1, read on the forward strand.
AAAATTTTTTTGTATTTTAGAATAGGAATATTTTATACATGAGTGAAATTGTAGCAAAAATTGAAAATATAGAAGATGAACAACCGAATATAAATCCTTGGCTTACGTGTTTGCCGACAATGACGGCTGCGTTTATGTTTGTATTGGATGAAACAATTGCAAACGTAGCGTTACCGCACATGGCAGGAAGTTTTTCCGTAAGCAGAGAAGAATCAATGTGGATTTTGACTTTTTATCTGATTGCCAGTGGTATTGTAATTCCGATGGTAGGATGGTTTAGCAAAGTCCTTGGTAGAAAAAACTTTTTTACGTTGAGTATTATATTGTTTACGGTAGCTTCTGCTCTTTGCGGTTTGTCAAAAAACTTAGAAACTATGATTTTTGCTCGTATATTGCAAGGTATCGGCGGCGGCGGTTTACTTCCAATTTCTCAAGCAATTTTAATGGAAAACTTTAAGCCACAAGATAGAGGAAAAGCAATGGCTGTGTTTGGCTTGGTAATTGTACTTGCTCCAATTGCAGGGCCTGTGTTGGGTGGTTGGCTTACAGAAAACTGGTCTTGGCCATTTATTTATTTTATTAATATTCCATTTGGTATAACTGCTGTAATCTTATCTAATGTTTTTCTTTTTGACCCGCCTTATGCAAGAAAACAACAAAATGTAAAAACAGACGCATTTGGCTTCTTCATGCTTTCTATTTGGCTTTTGACTTTACAAATTGTACTTGATAAAGGTAATAACGCAGACTGGTTTAATGCACCTTGGATTTGTTGGTTATCTGCAATTTCTTGTGCAACGGGTCTAGCGTTTTTAATTTCTCAAATAAAAAATAAAGATTCACTTGTTGATTTAAGTGTATTTAAAGATAAAAACTTCTTTGTAGGAACGCTTGTTCAAATTGTAATGCAAGCTGTGCTTTTGGCATCAATGGCTATTCTTCCTCAATTTTTGCAATCACTTATGGGGTATGATGCGTTCAAAAGTGGTTTATCAATGATGCCTCGTGGTGTTGGTGCATTAACTGCAATGGTTTTATGTGCAACATTAGCCAATGTTATAGACAACAGAATTTTGGTTATGATAGGTTTAACAAGTATTGCAGGCGCAAGCTGGATGCTTGGAGATTTGAATTTGCAAATTTCTACAATAAATATTGCAATACCAAACTTCTTATTTGGTATTGGGTTAGGACTTGCAATGATTCCGATTATTACTTTATCTATGGCAACAATCAGTAACAACCAAATGACAAACGCCAGTGGTTTGCAGAACTTGCTTAAAAACCTCGGCGGTGCATTTGGAACATCAATTGTTGCAACATTGCTTTCTCGTGGAGCGCAAAAACACCAATTTATGTTAATTCAGCATTTAACAGATACTGCACAAAATTATACGGAAAGAGTTCAAACTTATAGCAGCGCATTTATGTCAATGGTAGACCCACATACAGCAACTTATATGGGACAACACACGGCTTATCAATTGTTAATGCAACAAGCAAATTTGTCCGCGTTTATTGATGCGTTTAGAATTTTTGCGGTAGCCGGAATTATAATTACGCCATTAATTTTATTATTAAAGAAAATCAAAGAAGAATAATTTAAATTAATAAATAATTATTTTCAGTATTTGGAATGAAAGTTTTTTTATAGTTTTTAGGAACTTCAATGTAAATGTATTCGGTTTTCTTTTTTAGTCCGCATAAACCGATTACCGAATCATGTTTGAAAAAATTCTTGATAAATTGCATATTTAATTCCTTTCATAAGTATGTTATAATCACGATATTAATTTAATTATTTGTTTTTATAAGTCAAGAAAAGGAGTATAAATTATGGCAAAAGTTACTAAAGAAATGGGAATCATGGAAATTGTTCAACAACATCCTGAAGCAGTTGCAGTTTTCCAAAAATATGGTATGGGTTGTATCGGTTGTGCAGCAGCACACTTTGAAAACCTTGAAGCAGGCGCTAAAGTTCACGGTTTTAATGCTGATGATATGGTTGCAGAAATCAATTCTTTGATTGAAGAATAAATATGTTATTGAAAGACTTTAATTCCATCTCCAATAAGGAGATGGAATTAAAGATGAAAAACGATTTTATAACTTATAAATATTTAGGAGATTTATTTTGTTAGTGTGGCAATTTTTATGTGTAATCGGTATTGCTTTTGTAATACTTGAAATATTTACACCAAGCATGTTCTTTTTGAACTTCGCTCTAGCAGCTTTTATAACTGCAGGAATTTCGTTAATCACATTGAATAAATTTGCTTTGGTATTAGCGTTTTTCTTGTTATCGTTTTTGTCTTTTGCGTTCTTAAGACCAATTCTTTTAAGACGCAATTCTAAAGACACAGAAACAGGCATGGAAGGCAAATACATAGGTAAAACAGCAAAAGTAACGGAAGAAGTTACGGCAGAGCGTGGTGTTATTACAATTTATGGTGAACGTTGGGATGCCAGATGTGAAAATGGTGAAATAATTCCTGTTGGAGCAGAAGTTAAAATACTAAGAAACGACAGTTTAATAATGTATGTAACAAAAATTTAGGAGAGAGAGTTATGATTTCATTATCAATTTTTTTGATTGCCTTGGCACTCGTCTTTGTATCAAAAGGCGTTGTTATTGTGCAACAAGCAGAAGTAGTTATCATCGAACGTTTAGGTAAGTTCGATAGAGTTCTTCAATCAGGTTTTAATTTTATTATTCCTGTGATTGAAGCACCGCGTGCAATTGATTGGAAAGTTACACAAAAAGGTTTTGATGGCTCAAGTTATTCGGTTATACAAAAAAGAACCAAGATTGACTTGAGAGAAGCTGTTTATGATTTCCCTCGTCAAAACGTAATTACAAAAGATAACGTTTCAATTAGCATTAATGCGCTTTTGTATTTCCAAATTGTTGACCCTAAATCAGCCGTTTATGAAATTCAAAATTTACCTGACGCTATTGAAAAACTGACACAAACTAACTTGAGAAACCTTGTTGGTCAACTTGATTTGGACGAAAGCTTAGTTTCAAGAGATAAAATTAACCATGAATTAAGAGCAATTTTAGATGACGCTACAAATAAATGGGGTGTAAAAGTAAACAGAGTTGAACTTCAAGACATTATTCCACCTACTGATATTCAATCAGCAATGGAAAAACAAATGAAAGCAGAAAGAGATAGACGTGCGGCTATTCTTGAAGCAGAAGGTTTGAAAAAATCCGCAGTATTAAAAGCAGAAGGTGAAAAGGAAGCTGCTATTAATAGAGCAGAGGGTGAAAAGAAAGCAAATATTTTACGCGCAGAAGGTGTTGCGCAAGCAAGAATTTTGGAAGCTGACGGTGAAAAAGAAGCCATTCAAAGAATTATCAACGCATTAGCTGATAAAGGTCAGCCAGATAAATATTTAATCGCGATGAAATATTTAGAAACAATGCAGGCAATAACAAGCGGTCAAGATAACAAGGTTGTATACATGCCTTATGAAGCAACCAGCATTTTGAGTTCTGTTGATGGTATTAAGCAAATGTTTGATGCTAATAAATAAGACCGAAAATTTGTAATACAAAAAACGAGGAACACGCTATATTGTTCCTCGTTTTTCTATTTGTTATGCTAAAAGGCTTGTAAAAATTTTTAATTTTGTGTTAAAATCTGCATAGAAGATATGTATAAGAATAGTGAAAGGAGTTTTTAATGAAAAAACTACAGTTATTAATTTTATCTTTATTGATGGTATCAACAGCAGTTTTTGCTTACAATTTTGATAACACAATTCCTGTTAAGGGTAAATCAATTACGGACTCTCAACTCCAATCACAAATGATTATGCCAATTTACTATTATTCACTAAGAATTGCTGCTCAAGGTTGTGAAGATTTTGCAATTGTAAATACAGAAATCTCAAAACCTAAAAATAATAACACTTGGAGTGAAATTTGGACTGTAAAGGCTTGCACAAGAACAGCAAGAATTCCTATTAATTTCACTCAAGGCGCAGAAAAAACAGATTATGCAATTGATTATATGAATGTTAAAGTTGCAAAATAGTTTAAAGATTTTAAAGGTGCGACAATTTTAAAATTGTCGCACCTTTTTTTATGTTAAAATTAACAAAAACGGGAGTATTGCAATGATAAAATTTGGAACAGACGGTTGGAGAGCAATTTTAAATAAAGATTTTACTGAAGCTAACGTAAAACGAGTTACTTTAGCTATTGGTAAGTATGTAGCGGATAATTTTGGATTCGATAAGCCTATTTTAATAGGTTATGACCCTAGAAAAATGGCTGATGAGTATTCTCTTCTTTGCGCTGAAATCCTTAAAGATAAAGGTTTTACCGTTTTTTATTCTTCAAGAATTGTTCCAACACCGATCTTGGCTTATAACGCTTTAATCAAAAATGCGTGTGCAATTATGTTTACAGCCTCTCACAATCCTCCTGAATACTTGGGGATGAAGTTTATTCCGGATTATGCAGGCCCGGCGACAAGTGAAATTACAGATGAAATTGTTGCAAATTTAGATAAAGAGTACAATAGTTCTGAAAAATCAGGCGTTTTGCACAAAATTGACTTTGCTCCTAAATATTATGAACATTTGGAAACTCTGATTGATTACAATAAGTTTAAAAATTTAAAAACAAATATTATTTTTGATGGCTTATATTCAGCTTCCATCGGATATTTTGATGAAATTTTGAAAAATAAAGGTATCGCATTTGATAGTTTGCACATGTTCCATGATGTGAATTTTGGTGGCGGAATGCCTGACCCAAAACCAAGATTTTTGAAAGAACTTGTAGAGAAAGTTAAATCTACTCCAAATTCTATTGGTTTGGCTAACGATGGTGACGCTGACCGTTTTGGAGTTATAAATGAAAACGGCGAGTACGTTTCTCCAAACGAAATTATTGCTATTCTTTTAAAACATCTAAAATCACGTGGTTTTGAAGGTGCTGTTGTTAAAACCGTCGGTTCAAGTTTACTTATAGATTGCGTTGCAAAAAAACTTGGCGTAGAAGTTATTGAAACTGCAGTCGGCTTTAAACATGTTGGTGAAGCTATGCGTAAAAACAAAGTTATAATCGGTGGTGAAGAATCTGGCGGTTTGAGTATATTAGGTCATATTCCGGAAAAAGACGGACTTATTGCTAATCTTTTAATCTTAGAAACAATGGCAGATACAGGCAAAACGCTTGTTGAATTACAAGAAGAACTTTACAAATTAGCAGATGCTAAGTTCTTTACAGATAGAGTTGATTTAAAATTGGATAATCAAGATGAAATCAAACCAATTTTGGAAAAAGTTAAAGAATTCAAGAATATAGGCGATTATAAAGTTACTTCTATTGATACAAAAGACGGCGTAAAACTTATGCTTGGCGAAAAGACAAAAATTTTAGTTCGCCCAAGCGGGACAGAGCCATTACTAAGAGTTTATTTCGAAACTGATAGCATCGACAAGTTGGAAGAATTGAAAAATAAAATTGAACTGTAATTAAAAAATTAATCGCTAAATGTTTTGAAAGTCTTTTCAACGTTGTCTTTAATAACTTTCTTAACGGCATCCATTTCGGTTGCAAGCGCGTTTTGTTCAGTATCTAACTGCTTCAAACGAAGTTCTAGAGTTCTATCTTCTTGTTGGATAATTGAAGTCTTGGCGTTAATATCAGCGATAGTTTTTTCGTACTGTTCTTTTTTGTAATTATACTCGTTCATCGCATCTTTGTAAGCTGCTTCATCTGTTACAGTTTCAACATTCAAATCATAAACTACGCTATTATTATCGAATTTCACAGACTTAAAACGACCATTATTATCGGTTTCTAAAAGCGCATGGTTAGTTTGTTCTATTTTTGTTTTTATATAAGATGCGTTATAATAAGCTAACTTATCTTGAATTTCAATAGGTTTGTCTGCACTATTCGGAGATTGAATACTATTTTGTAAATCTTTTTCTGTCGTAAAATAAGTTTTGCCTTGATAATCAAAAGTATAAATTCCTTCTCCTGTGTATATGAGATTACCATTATCATCAAAACTTAAATAATCCTTAATAGAGGAGTCAGGGCAATCTTTAAGAATTTGAGCAAGCTCAGCAACTTGATCTATGTTTTCATCTTTTGTTAATTTACTTAGTTCTGTTAGCTTGGAATTCCCTACATAAGCAGGTTTATACTCGTTAGTATATGAAACAGGTTCATTCTCATTTGGAACAAAAAAGTGCCAAGTACCTGACGCATCTTGATAACCGTAAACATCATCGGTGTTTAAGACACCATCTGCGGTTGCCATCCCTTTTGCGACTTCAAAATCGCGCAAAGATTCTTCTAAAGTATTATCCGCTTCTACTTTATCTTTCAACGCTTCAAACGGCCCAGCTAAAACTTCTCCCGTATCATTATTTATAATTGTATACGTACCGTCAGAAAAAGAAACAACAGGATTTACTTGTCCTTCGTTATCATAAGTTTCTTTTTTTGCTATATTTTTTGATTGAACTTCAGGGTTTTCAAGCAGTTTTTTGGAACCTGTATAAACATTTGCATAATAGTAGCTGTTTACAATGTAGTTATAATTTGGGTCTGCACTTGATAATTGTTGCCAACTTTCTAATACAGATTCGTTTTCACCATCTTTATATGAATATTGTAATTCTGTATAATCCGTAGTTTTAGGTGCATTGGGAACTTCCAGCCCTAAAAGTCTGTTAAACAAATTAGCACTCTGATTAGCAAGCGCAGTTCTTGCTTGGTTAATCTGCTGCCCTTCCCATTCTGTATTGGTTTTTCTTGCTGTTAGTGCCAAATATCTTGCTTGTGAAGCTGCCATTCCCATAGCGGAATCTCCTATTTGATTACGTTTTATTGTTTAATAAAATTTTTGACAAAGTCAACATGATAAACGGCAGAACAAGCCATTCGCTTTAAATAACATAGAAAAAAATACTACTTTTAGATGAAATTAAACAACCATATCGTTAAAATCTTTTGCATCATCATAGTTAAACATGTGAATGAATGTATAAAGCATTTTTGCTGAAAACTTCTTAGAACCTACTTCAAGCATAGTGCGAAGAACTTCTTTGTTATTAGCAACAACAGTATGAGTTCTATTAAATGCTAAATTGTCATAGAAATTCGCAACATTAATGATTTGGCTGTATTCAGAAATAAAATCATTAGACAAACCTTGCGGATATCCTGAACCATCATTGTTTTCGTGGTGTTCAAGAGCAACAAGTGCAATTTCTTCAGGAAGTTCAAGGGCATCTTTAATAAGTTTATAGCCAAGAATTGTGTGTTCTTTTACGGAATCTTCATTCATTGTAATCAAGGCTTGTGTGTCAGGCATATCAATTTTAATTTTGCCTATATCATGTAAAAGTGCCGCAAGAATAACTTGGTCAATTGATGAAGTTGTAAATTCTAATTTTGTCGCAATCAAACCTGACATTACAGCAACATTTAGAGGATGACAAAGTTCATACTCACCTAAAAATCTTATTCTGGAACCTTTACTGGATTTGTTAAGTTGCTTATAAACTTCTGTTTTTAAAACTCCAATAAGAGAATTTAGTTTTAATAAACCTTCTTCAAAAAAACCTTCTAAAAATAAATCTAAGATACGCTTGTAAAAATATTTAATTTTAGCTTGTGTTTCCATTTTTACATAAGCATCTTTATTAAGAACGGTTTGGAAATCGGTTGCATCTATAGTATCATAAGAGAAATTGAGTAATTTAGCATTCTTTTTATGTTCGTCTTGTTTTTGTGGGTTTTCTTCTTGTTCAGTTTCACTGTTATATTCTTCTGTATATACGTGAATATGGTTCTTTAGCATAATAAGTTTGCCCGGAGTAAGAACTTCACCAGCTTCTAGAATTTTTCCTTTATTTTCTGAGTACAAATCAAAAGGTAAAACCTTATAATTACTCAATTCTTTATTTGTAACTATTCTCATAGTTAGAATTATAACACTTTTAAAATTTTAAACATACGCTATTTGTTCTATTTTTTTACAACTCTCTGCGACCTTCTATTGCACGAGCAAGGGTCACTTCGTCTGCGTATTCTAAATCTGCTCCCACGGGTAACCCGAAAGCTATACGAGAAATTTTTATACCGAATGGTTTGATTAATTTTGTCAAATACAAACTTGTCGCTTCACCTTCTACAGAAGGTGACAAAGCAAGAATAACTTCCTGAACTTCTTCATTTGTAAGTCTTTGGAGTAATTCTTTTATTCTAATATCCTCTGCACCTATTCCAT
>CAKVGW010000032.1 GCA_934747325.1 uncultured Candidatus Melainabacteria bacterium
ATAAGTTGTGAAGAATATTCAGTTTTGGACGTTCTTGCAAACAGCCCTAAAATGTGTCAAAGAGATTTAGCAAAAATTATCTTGAAGGATAGAGCAAATACCGGAAAGCTTTTAGATTCTTTAGAAAAACGCGGTTATGTAACCAGAACGCTTTCAATAAAGAATAATCGACCTGTAAAAATAGTTGAAATTACTGATGAAGGTGTTAAAAAAGCCGAAGATGTTTTAGAAAAAATCAGACCACATTTTCGACACGTTATGGAAAAAATTAATAATAGTGACGTTGCAAAAGTTAGTGATTTGTTAAAAGAATTAAGAGAAATTTTAGACGAAACTTTGGAGATACAAATTTAAACAATGGAAAATGGAAAGTTGAAAATGGAAAATTGTTTTAAATAATTTATCAACATCACATAGTTCAATATTGAACGTATTTTATTAAAAATGTAGGGTGCAAATTTTTGCACCAAATAATAATTTTCCACTTTCAATTTTCCATTCATCTAAAAGTTAGATTATCAATAAATGAAAGGAATATAAAGTGAGCGACGAAAATAAAATAGAAGAAAAAGATACAAAAAAATTACCTGTGAAAAAGAGATATTTTTTTATGTTTTTAGCGACAGTGGCTGTTCTTGTAGGTGGTTACTTTTTATATGATACATTAGGTTCTGAATCCACAGATGATGCGTATGTTGATACAACAACTGTTTCAGTTTCGCCTAAAGTATCAGGACAAATTGTAAAGGTTTTGGTAAAAGATAATCAGCCTGTAAAAGCAGGGCAAGTTGTTGCGGTTATTGATAAAATTGATTATCAAGTTAAATTAGACCAAGCAAATGCGGCTTATGAAAAAGCTTTATTAAATCAGCAAAACGCACATGCAAATTTGAGTGCAGCTAATTCAGAAATCGAACTTGCAAGAAAAGATGTTGAAAGATACGAAAATCTTTATAAAGTAGGTGCTGTTTCTAAACAAACATTGGACAAAGCAAGAACAAATTTAGAGACAAAACAAGCAAAACAAACAACTGCTGATCAGTCAATTTTTTCTAAAAATCCTGCAAAGAGTGCAAAAGTTGCCGATGCCGATTTAAATGTATTGAAGGCTCAAAAACGTGCAGCGGAATTAGCTTTGGAATATACGGATATTAAGGCGCCGATTGACGGTACAGTGTCTAACAAAAAAGTTGAAGTTGGTATGATGGTTCAACCTGGAAGTCCATTGTTTGTTGTTGTTCCGCATGATGTTTGGGTTGTAGCTAATTATAAAGAAACTCAACTTACAAAAATGAAAGTAGGAATGGATGTTGATGTTAAAATCGACACTTATCCTGACAAAGTTTTTAAAGGCAAAATAGATAGTATTCAAAGAAGCTCAGGTGCTAAAGCAAGCTTATTCCCACCTGAAAACGCAGTTGGTTCTTTCGTAAAAATTGTTCAAAGAATTCCTGTAAAAATTGTGTTTACGAATAAAGAAGATTTGCAAGAATATTCTGTAATCCCCGGTATGTCAGTTGTACCAAAGGTTAAGATTAGAGAGTATTATAAAAAAAATAAGTAAATTTTAGACTATTTCAGTATTACGACTCTGCGGGTTTGAGGTTTTCTCGAACCCTTTTTATTTTTTTAATTTTTATATCTTAATATTTTAGATTGCAGTATTTCTTGTAAATTAAATATATTTGTATTAAAATTGCTCTGTAAATACTATATCGTGGGGTGTGTCAAATGAAATTTGTTGCAAATAAAGATGACTTGTTAAACGGGATTAAAATTGTAGAAAGAGCAACAGTTATTAAAGGTCTTCAGCCTGTTTTGGCCAATGTTTTGATTGAAACAATCGGCTCAAATCAGATTAAACTTACAGCAACAGATTTTGACTTATCTATCATCACAGTCATTGATGCAAATGTAGAGACAGAAGGTAAGTTTACCCTTCCTGCCAAAAAGTTGGGTGAAATTCTTTCAAGACTTAACGATGAATTCATTAACTTAGAATTAAACGGTTCTACTGCAACAATAACTTGTAAAAACTCTAAATTTGATATTATCGGTATTTCTGCAAACGAATTTCCACAAGTTGAGGAAAATATTGCTGAAACTGATTGTATGGAAATTGAAACAAAACCTTTTACAAAAGCAATTAGAGAAGTTGTTTCAGCAGCTGCAGGATATGAAACAAATAACCTTCTTTCAGGTGTTGTTTGTGAAGTTAACAAAAACATTTTAGAAATGGCTGCAACCGACGGAAACAGACTTGCTCGTGTTAGAGAGGTTGTTAAGAACGCTTCTACTGATGAAGAAAAACCATTCGAAATGCTTCTTTCTTCAAAAGTTTTAGCTGAATTATCAAAAATTTCTTTGTTAGCTGATTCTGAGTCAATCAAGATTTGCAAAGAAATGAAGAAAATTGTTATAACAATTGACAAAACAAAGATTGTTACTCGTCTTATGCAAGGTCAATTCCCAAAATATAACCAACTTATTCCGCAATCTTTCCCTAAGACTGCGACAGTTAATAAGGGTGACTTGATTTCTGCGCTTGAAAGAGTTGCGGTTATGGTTAATGAAAAGAACAGCATTGTTAAGTTTGAATTTATTGATAACACGCTTAAACTTTCAGGTGATTCACCTGATGCGGGTAATTCTCAAGATGAAATTGATATTCAATATATGGGCGAACCACTTGCGATTGCTTTTAATTACAAATTTATTCTTGAGTTCTTAAAGATTGTTGAATCAGAAGAAATTAAAGTTGAATTGAATTCTTCGCTTTCAGCAACAGTGTTTGCACCGGTTTCTGACGAAGATTATATTTATCTTGTTATGCCGGTTCAGTTGAGAAGCTAATAAAAATGGAAAATTGAAAATGGAAAGTGAAAAATTGTTTTAAACATTGTTTAAAATAAAATTTGCTTAACATTGAACAATATAATTATTGAAAAATTTAATACAACTTTCTACTGTCAACTTTCAACTAAAGTAAGGTGTGATTTATTAATTCATAAAAACTTAAAAGAAGGAGATTATATGCAAGGAAAAGCTTTTAAATTCGGCGATAATATTTCAACAGACCATATTGCACCTGGGCGTTTATTTCACTTGCGTTCTGATTTGCAAGAGTTTTCTAAACACGTTTTAGAAGATGCGGATGAAAACTTTGCAAAAAATATGAAAAAAGGCGATTTTGTAGTTGCAGGTAACAATTTTGGATTGGGTTCTTCTAGAGAACATGCACCGCAAATCATTAAAATTGCAGGTGTTGGTGCTGTTATTGCTAAATCCTTTGCAAGAATTTTTTATAGAAATGCAATCAATATCGGACTTTTAGCAATTGAATGCGATACTGATGGAATTGATGCTGGTGATGAATTAGATTTGGACATCAAAGCAGGCACATTAAAAAATCTTACAAAAGGCACAATTACAGTAATTGAACCACTACCTGATGTTATGATTAAACTGCTTGAAGATGGTGGTTTGATTGAACATATTAAGAAGAATGGGGATTTGGTGTTAGGATAGCAAATGAAAAATTAAAAGTGGAAAATGGAAAATTGTTTTAAAACAATTCATCAATATTATATAGTTCAACATTGAATGTATTTTATTCAAAAAGTAGGGTGCAATTTTTTGCACCAAATAATAATTTTCCACTTTCAATTTTCAATTTTCCATTCATAAAAAATCGAATTTTTGATAAGAGAAAGGAATACATAAGTGAGCGATAATAAACAAACAATAAACTGTCCTGCGTGTGGTAAAGAGATGGTAAAAGTTTTTGATAAAGAAAAAGGCATTAATATTGATATTTGTTTGAACGGTTGTGGTGGAATATTTTTTGATAATAGAGAGTTTGAAAAATTTGACGAAGCTCATGAAACAGTAGATGAAATCCTTAATGTAATTAAAGGAAAAGATTTTGCAAAAGTTGATGATACAGAAGTTCGTGTTTGTCCAATTTGTAATGTTCCGATGGTTAAAATGGGTGCAGGTGCCGGTAATGTAGAAATTGATGTTTGCAATACTTGTGGTGCTAAGTTTTTAGATAATGGTGAATTAGAAAAAGTTCGTGAAGGTGCACAAGCAGATTTGGGTAAAGTTGATGCAATGGTTAATCTTCTTTATCAAAATAATTTGAAAGATGTTCTTGGTAAAAATGCAAATGAAGAAATAAAATCCTCACCAAGAAGACAATTTTTTGAAAACTTAGTAACGGATTTTTTGAAAAAATAATTTTAAATATGGCGTGAATATTCAAGTATTCACGCCATATAAATTTTATAAGTTATGCAAATTTATAAATGATATTTTGTAATAATTTTCTTAATCTGATTTGCAAATTCAATCTGATTGAAGTCGTCTTTTTGCATATAGTATTCGATTTTATGCGGATAAAGTTTTTGCATTGCTGTTTTTTCAGGTAATGAACTCATTATGATAATTGGAATGTCTGCATACATTTCATCGCTCTTTAATCGTGTAACGAATTCATAACCATCAATTTTCGGCATATTCAAATCGGTAATAATCAAATCATAATGATTGATTCTTAGTTTAACAAGTGCTTCTTCTGCATCTAAAACAGTATCAACCGTGTAACCGATATTCAATAAAATGTTTTTAATCATAGTTCTTGTTGTAACTGAATCATCAACAATAAGAATTCGCTTGTAAGACATTAAGTCACTCGGAATTAATTTAGGTTCCTGAGAAGAACTGATAGCCTTATTAAAATCGTAGTGTAAAATATCTTGCATGTTTAAAATCAAACACAACTCGCCTGACGCAAGATTTGTAATTCCTGAAATGTTTTTAACTTTGTATAAAGGTGGCGAAAGTTTTTTCTGCAAAATGTCTTGGTCGCCTAAAAGTTTGTCAACAACAAGTCCGATAGTTTTTTCATCTGATTCTATAATAAGAATTGTTTCTTTCTCGCCTCTCGGTAAAGCCTTAAGCTTAAGAATGTCAGATAAATAGTAAAGCGGAATAATTTTATTGTTGTAAATAATTGAACGTAGGCCGTTGTTAGTCTTAATTTCATTTTGATTTTTCAAAATAAAAGTCGTAATAACTTGAATTGGAATTGCAAAAGTTTGTTCAGATATCTTAACCAAGAAAACTCTAAGCGTTGTAAGTGTTACAGGGATTTCAATACGAACGCAACTGCCTTTTCCAAATTCAGAAATAACTTTAACTTTACCGTTAAGTTGTGAAATCTTTGTTTTAACAACATCAAGCCCGATACCGCGTCCTGAAATACTTGTAATAGAATCGCCTGTTGTAAATCCGGGCCAGAAGATTATGTTCATAATTGATTCGTCAGTCATAGAATCAATATCTTCTTGCGTTAAAAATCCTCTTGAAACCGCTCTATCCTTGATTTTTTGTAGGTTAAAACCTTGACCGTCATCTGCTACTTCAATAATAACCTTATTGTCGTCTTGCTTTGCGGATAAAAGTATTCTACCAACAGGATTTTTGCCGTTTGCAATTCTTTCATCTCTTGTTTCAATACCGTGGTCAATGGCATTTCTCAAAATGTGAATTAATGGGGTTTTGATTTCTTCAATGATTTTTTTGTCTGCACAAGTATCTTTGCCTTCGATTTCAAAATCAATGTCTTTGCCTTTTTCGTTAGCAATATCGCGTACCATTCTCGTAAATGAATTAAATACAGTTGAAATTGGCAATACACGGATGTTTTTAACCATTGATTCCATTTCATCAATGATTAAACGCATTTTCATATCGTCTTCTTTTGAAGTTCTATACAAAGAATTCAAATCATAAATTGTTCGTGAAACATTCTGCGTGATATCAGAGAGAAGCGAGAAAACCTGTTTAACAAATGCGCTTGTATATTGTTCAGAAGCTCCTGTTTGTAAGTACTTGCGGTTATAGTATCTTAAATAATTTGAAGTCTTTAGTAAATCTTTTTGACAATTTTCGTTAACATTTTTTATGTTGTCAATTTTTTCAAGATTTTTTTCTGTTTTAATTTTCGTAATAATTAATTCGCCAAGCTGATTAACAAGTGTATCAAGCTTTTGAGCGTTTACGTGAAGTGTTTTGATTTCTGTTGAAGAGGCGGAGTTGCTGTTGCCTGTTGAAGTTTGAGTTGTAAGACTTTTTATTTCTACAACATCGGTATCTTTTTTATAATTTAATTCTAACAGTTGTTTCATGATTTCCAACTGCTGTACAATTAAATCGCTATCAATGCTTTCATTAGGTGAAGCGCAATATTCAACAGCACTTTTCAAGGTTAACATCATTTGTTCTTCCAATTGAACAGAGTTTTCTGTGATAAAATCTAAAATCTCAATTATTATGTTAACAATTTCTAAAACGCTGTTATCTTCAATGTTTTCTTTGAGTTTGAGTATATCGTCTTTGATTTCTTTGGTGTAAACACTGCTTCCTTGGAGCATGTTGATTTTTTCTGCAACATCAAAAAAGGTAAAACCTGAATCTTCGGTTTCAATACAAGAGGTTGAAAATTTAGCGACCGCAGAACTCAATTCATTACGGAGTTCTAAAATTTCGCTAATCGTAAGAGTGTTTGTTGCGTTCATTACAAAATCAATTTTAGCAATTATATTTTCTAAAGAACTTTTAACTTCATATAAATCAGAGTCTTTAAAAAATGCATAAATTTTTTGTACTTCTTCGTCTAAAAGAACAATATCTTGAGATTCTTCCTCCGGTACAATGCTATCAATGATTTCAAAACAATTGTTGAAAGCAAGATTAATAACTTCTTGGTTTTTAATTAGTTCTTGATTTTTTGAATTGCCGTTTTTTTTATCGGGTTCTTGAATATCAGCTATCAAAATATTTTGCTTTTCTTTGTTATCTTCAGTGGATAATTGTTCTAAAGCAGAAATTGTTGCAGTGTAAGTATCATCAATAATTTCGCGGTTATTTTTAATAGATTCTTGTAAAAATTTTGCAACGACTTCCAATGAACTGATAAGAATCTTTAAAATATCAGCGTTCAGATGAATTTTGTTGTTATTAACATTATCAAAAATATCTTCCATTTTGTGCAGAATCATTTGGATATTGTTGTACCCAATCATTCTTACTGCACCTTTTAGACTGTGCAAATCCCTATAAACACAGCCTGTAAGTTCCTTATTAGCAGGAGTGCCTTCAAGAGAAAAAAGGTTGTTGAAAAGTCGTTCTAAAATCTCGTCAGACTCTGAACGAAAGATTTCCATAACCTCTTTGCTATTTCGATTGTTGTTTTCGTTGTCCAAAAAATCCAATTTTTATTACCTAGCCTTCTATTGCAGAATTTTTGATATTGTTAGATAAACTGTTTAGTTTAGATACCTTGTCAGAACTAAAACTTATTGTTTGACCAAGAGTTTCTGCAAGACCTGCATTTTCTTCATCAATCAAATTAAGACGTTCAATGATGTCATTTTGCTTTTTAGCATTTTGATTTAATGTATCTAATGAGTCCAAAATTTCTTTAATTTGCTTCAATAAATTTTCTGAACCTGAAGACAAAACGTTAATATCTTTAACAACAGATTCAATCTCTTTTGAACCTTCTTCTGTCGCCATAACCGTTGAATTAGTTGTGTATTGGATGTTGCTTGTAAGCGAAGTGATTTTTGTAATTGCTTGTTTTGATTCATCTGCAAGCTTACGAATTTCACCGGCAACAACTGCGAAACCTTTGCCGTGTTCGCCTGCTCTAGCGGCTTCTACTGCTGCGTTAAGCGCAAGCATGTTTGTTTGTTCTGCAATATCATCAACAACGCTGATTGTGTTACCGATTTGTTGAGAATGTTCTGAAAGTTCTAGAATTAATTCTGCAATCATTTGAATTTTTTGTCTTAAAACAAGCATTTTATCTACATTTGAAGAAATTGCGTCATGCTCTTTTTCTGAAAAACTGATTGATTGACTTACTTGTTTTTCAGTATTTTTAGAAGTTGTAACAGAATCTTCTGAAAGCGTTCTCAGTTTTTCTACAAGAGAAGAAATACTTTTTGAATTTGCTGTTAAAGCGTCAAAGTTTCGTTTTTGTTCATTTAATGTTTCTAAAATATCAGCTGTTGTTTCAGATAAATAACTTGATTGATTTGTTAATGAAGCTTTAATGGCTCTTGAAATCCATTGTTTTGTAATCAAATGCACAACAGTTTTTATAACAATAATTATTGCTAAGAATGAAAAAGTATCATAAGGTGCGATATTTTTAAACTTTGCAAAGAATAAAAATATAATACAAATTGCTGTGAAAACGAATACGTCAATCATACATTTGATATTGAATTTTTGTTTTAATTCAAAATTTTGAACTTCAGCCACTTTATCTCTCCTATATAGTTTTTTTTTAAAATTTATTATATAATCATTTTATACTAAAATCGTTAAAATTGGAATATTTTATGGCAGTTAAAGTTTTATTGGTAGAAGATAGCGAAACGCAATTAAAGTTTTTGAGAGATGGGCTTGTTCAAAACGGTTTTGAAGTTGAAACCGCCATGAACGGTGCAGAAGCTTATAAAAAACTGTTCGAATACATTCCGGACATTGTTGTTTCTGATATTATGATGCCTGTGATTGATGGTTATCAGTTATGTAGAATGATTAAAAATGTTGATGAAACAAAAAAAATTCCTGTAATCCTACTAACGGTTTTAGACAAGAAAATTGATAGTTTTTGGGGTAAAAAAGCCGGTGCGCAATTGTTTTTGTCTAAAACAATTGATATGAATGAACTTGTTAGAAACATTAATGCGACTCTTAGAAGATATCCGTTAACAGATGAGTACAAAGCAAATATTGCTCTAAAAGCAAACAGTGATAATTCTGCACAAACTCGACTAAATAATATTTTGAACGATTTATTGCTTAAATCGGTTTTTGCAAACGAGTTTAGAAATTTAAGCGACTTTTTGAACTACGAAAGAATTTTGGTAGAAAAATTATTCTCTCTTATGAGTTCTTTTGTCGAATACAGTGTTGCAGGCGTATTTTTTGCTTCACCTGATGATTATGCAGAAAATATTTTGTATCTTGATACATTAGGTAGAAATATTAATAAAAGCGTACTTTCTGATGTTCAGTATGATTTCTTCAAAAAAATGGAAGAATTCAGAACACTTAAAAATACTAAATTCGAAGTTGTTAGAATTTTGCTTGGAAAAGAAACAAGTTATGAATTTTCTGATTTAAAATCAAAAATTATAATTCCATTGATGTTTGATAAAAAACTTATCGGCGGAATTTGTTTCTACACGCGCCAAAATATGGATTACGCATCTTTTAGATATTTTGATATTATGATTAGCGAGCTTCTTGCTATATTCAAAATGAAATATCAATATACGGAAAAAGAATTTATGTCAGTTTTGGATGGGCTTACCGGTTTATATAACAGACGCCAGTTTGAAATTGGTTTGGAGCAAGAATACAACCGTACGAAACGCCACCCGTCAGACTTTAGTCTTGCAATTTTGGATATTGATTTCTTTAAAAAGGTTAATGACACCTACGGTCACCAATACGGCGATTATGTTCTGAAAACGGTCGCAAGTCTTATGAAACAGGCTTTTCGTAAAACCGATTTACTGTATAGATATGGCGGTGAAGAATTAATCATGATTATGCCTGAAACTAATATCGAAGGTGCAATTATTCCTGTTCAACGTTTAAGACGTATGATTGAAGAATATGATTTCGACTATAACGGAGTGAAAGCAAAAGTTACGGCAAGTATCGGTTTAACAATGAATTATCAAGAATTTAATTCACCTGCCGATATTTTAAAATCTGCGGATGAAGCTTTATACAAGGCTAAAGAAAGTGGAAGAAACAGAGTAGTATTGCATGAACAATAATTTGATTGAACAAAAAAAGAATACACATTTGTATTTTCAAGTCGGTGATAATAAATATGCAGTTGATTCAGAAAATGTGCTTGAAATCATGAAATTACCTGCTTTAGATTATCCGCAAAAACTACCAAATAACATTGTAGGACTTTTGAAGTATAACAATTTTATTATCAATGTTGTTGATGTAAGGTTTTATTTGAATATAGATGTAAAACCTTATACTCCGCAGAATGAGCTTTTGATAGTAAAAACGGATGAATTGATTTTTGGTATTATTACGGATAAAGTTATTGGTATTTTACCGTTTGATAGCGCGTTTGTTGATGCTATTCCTTATGCTGATTCTGCTACGGTTGTTGATTCTTTGTATAAAATTAATCAAGAAACAATTTTTATTATCAATATTTATTCGATAGAAAATCTTTTAAAACAACATAGAGAATGGAAAGAAGTTGATATACCATCGCTTTTTCCAAAAGATGAAGCTTCAAAAGCATTGATGGCGAAGCGCACAAATGCGATTGTCGATAAGTCTAATATGCGCTTAGCATCAGGGGAATTGCATGTAAAAAACAAATATATTTCATTCAATCTTAACAATGATTCTTATTGTATTGCGCTTGATTATGTGAAAGAAGTTTTGAAAGATACTTCAATAACCAATGTTCCGGGAACTCCTGATTTTATTGAGGGAATTATGAACCTTAGAGGGGACTATATTACGGTTATTAATTTAAAGAATTTTTTGGATTTAGGTTCAACGGTAAATTATGATAAAAAGCCTGTAATTATTGTAAAATACAATGATCTTAAACTCGCATTGTTGATTGATAAAATTAACGAGTTATTTGAG
Source organism: uncultured Candidatus Melainabacteria bacterium (assembly GCA_934747325.1). Lineage (GTDB taxonomy): Bacteria > Cyanobacteriota > Vampirovibrionia > Gastranaerophilales > Gastranaerophilaceae > CAG-196. The sequence goes on from CAKVGW010000032.1 coordinate 10,720, forward strand.
TTTCAAGACGATGGAATTGATAATTCGGGTGATGGATATTTTTTAAAAGAGTTTATTTATAATGAAACGTTATATACAATTTTGAATGTTGAAAGAATCACGGAAGACAAACGAATTGTAATTACTGATATGTAGTATCAATTACAATAAATAAAGTATAGGCATATTTTGAGTATTATGTTAAAATATTTTCTATATGAAGCAGTTTAAAAAGAGAACAATCGCATTAGTTCTTGCTTCTGTAATCACGGTAGTTGGAGCTTTTGGAGCAGAGAATTATAAAAACAGCTTGATGTCACTTAAATTTGAGAGTGGCTCTAATGGTGCTGTAAATATGACTTTGCTTACAAAAAGAAATTATGAACAAACGATTAGTCCTGTTAAAAAAGATGCAACTACTTACGTAATAATGCTCCCTGAAACCAACAGCAAAATGTCTTCAACCCCTGAACTTGCAGGTGACGTAGAGAGTGTCAATGTTAGAACGATGCCTTATACTACAAGTAGTAAAGGTTATACAAAAATTACGATTAAAACTGCTCCAAATTCGATGTTAACAGCACAAAAAGCATTGTATATTCCGGATAAAAGCGCAGAAACTGAAGCTGAAACAAATGCAGTTCCGCAGTCTCAACCTTCTTTAGAGTCGGTAAGTCCAATTAATAAGGATAGAACGAATGTTGTAGATGATAATCATGGTTCAGAAAATGCAAGGACTAATGAGAATTCTTCAAGTAATGGCGTTAGTCAAACTGCTCCTGTAGACATAAAGAAGAGCGTTAAACAATTTGAACCGAATAAGGAATCTGATTCACAGGAAAGTATTAATAATCTTACTAATTCATCACTGCCTACAGAAACATCTGATTCAACGCATTCTAATGATATATTGTTATTAGTATTAGCCGTAATGCTTGTTGTGGCATTATGTGTGTATTTTTATATAAGAGCAAGAGAGAAAATGGCGGCTCTTGTTGGTGAACAACCGGATTTTTCTGATGATGAATCAGATAAGAAAAAAAAGTTAGAAAAGAAGCAAGCTTCAAAGAGAAAACAAATTAAATCTGCAATTCGTAAATTGGATAAGATGTATTCTCAACCGACGAAAATGCCTGTAAATGATATTATGGTTGAGCCAACAATTCCTATTGTACAAAAGACGGTGAATGAAGTTGAACCTCAAGTTGATAATATTGTTGACTTGGACGAGCTTTTTCAAGAAAAAACTAATCCGTCAGAAGTAAAAGTTGATACTTTAGAAACAGCTGATGAGGAAAATAGCGCATTAGAAGATTTTTTGAGCGGATTTTCTTTTGATGAATCTAATTTTTTAGAAAATGAAGAAGAACAAAAAGCTTTTGATGAAGAATTGTATGAAAAATTTATAAATGATAAAAATTTAAAATTTTCAAAATCCGATGTTGAAAAAATTGAAAAACTTTTGAATTCTGAAATTAGTGATGAAACAATGAAGAATATCGAAAGTTTTACGGTTACAAATCCTATTGAGAAAAAGCCTTCCAAAAGAGAAATGTTGGAAAATTTTGTTACAACATATACTGTTAATCAAAATGTTTCTTTTTCAAAAGATGATGTTGATGTTTTAAATAAATTGATGAGCGTTGAGTTGGATAATGATTTTATTACTGATTTGAGAACTAATCCAAATCGTATTAATGAAATGCGTCAAGAAATTGAAAAACAAAGTTCAAAACCGCATAAATCATCAGAACTTTTGACATTGAATGTAAAAGATATGTTGCCTGATTTATCAGAAGCTTTGAAACAGCAGGGCGGACGTAAAATTGAATCAAATGCCCAACCTCAAGTTGTTTATTATAGCGAAGGATATGATGTTAGTACTCTTTCGCTTAAGGATAAACTTCCTGATTTATCTGTAGAAATTAATAATGATGCAGCTTACGAATCAAGACCTTCTGATGAGGTTGCGCTTGCAGAATCAGGTTACGAAGTTGCTAAAATGTCTATTTCAGATGATTTGCCGGACTTAGAAGATGCTCTAAATAATCCTGAAAAATATGAAGAAAAAGATGTATCTGTGGAAGTTGACGAAGAAGCACTTCTTAAAAACATTTCTAATATTAGCTTTAAGCCATTTTATGATGGAAGTGAAGAATTTGAAATTCTAAATGATTTTGATGATAGTACTGCCCCAACAGTTTCTGATATGCAAGAAGAATTTAATCAACTGGGTAATAATTTTGAAATTGTTAAAGAAGAAGAAATCGTAAATGTGGACGACAATAATGCAATAGATGATTTTGAATCGCTTTATGATAATAAATTTGTTGATTTTGATAAGAAAAATGAAGATGGCGTTCCGGAACTCAGTTCGATAGTAGAAGACAATGACAAAAAACAATCAAAAATTAAACCTTCGGAAGACGCCGAAAAACTGTTAAAACTTATAGAAGAAAAGCAAGCAGAAAAGCAGCAAAAGCAAGAAGTTTTAAAACAACAGCAAGAAAAAGTTAAAGTTGAGTCTGAAGACAAAGATTTACCAAAAGAAGAAGATATAAAGACGTTTATAGTTGATAATGAAATTTTTGAAATAATTTCAAAATCAAATTTTACGGACAAATTAGGTTGCTATCTTGTTAAAAATAGTAATGGTTATGCAATCATGGGATTTGTTGGAGAAAAAGTCTTTAAAATCAAGAGTTATAAACGTTTAAAAACAGAGAAATTGCAAACCCGTGCGAGTGAGAAACTTAATGACGGAACAATCAGATACATAGTAAGAATTGGTGTGCATAAATTTATCCTAAATGTAAAAGATGACAACATGGAGTATGTAATGGATTTATGCTAAAACGCTTTTTAATCCTATGTTTGTTGCCGATTCTATTGTGTGCTTGTACAAAAAATCAACAAGAAGAGATAACTTTTTCTTCTTGGGGTTCTGTGACGGAAGTTGGTATTATAAATGAAATTATAAAAGAGTATGAAAAAGAAAATCCTAAAGTAAAAATTAATTTTATTCATATTCCACAAAATTATTTTCAAAAAATTCATTTGTTATTTGCATCAAATCAAGCGCCTGATGTAATTTTTATAAACAATTTGTATTTACCTTTGTACTATAGCAAATTAGAACCTTTGAATGATATTGTTAATATTCAGGATTTCAATTCTAAAAGCATTGAAGCTATGAGTATTGATGGTAAACTTTATGCTGTACCCAGAGATATTTCGACTTTAGTTTTTTATAGAAACAAAAATTTGGTTAAAACTAAACCGCAGAATTTGGACGAATTAATTCCTGCAATAAAGGATGTGAAACCTTATGGAGTTAGTTTTGAAAAAGATATTTATTTTATGTTACCTTATGTTTTGACTATGAAGGAAGATTTTTTAAATCCTCAAAAATCTGCAGAATTTTATAAAAGTTTGGAAGGTAAATACGCTCCAACTGCTTCACAAGTTGGAAGTTTGACTTTGGCGCAAATGTTTTTGCAAGGTAAAATCGGACTTTATCTTTCAGGACGTTGGATGTATCCAAAAATTAAGGAAAGTGCAGATTTTGACTGGGATGTTATTCCATTTTGCGGAACTGTTCCTCTTGATGCTTCAGGCTGGGCTATTTATAAAGATTCAAAACATAAAGAGCAGGCTGAAAAATTTCTCCAATTTTTGTCCTCTCAAAAAAGTATTGAATATTTTAATGCAACCGGTTTAATTGTACCTGCAAGGAATGATGTTGAAATTGAAAATTTAGCATTTAAAAAATCTGTCGAAAACTCTAAGCCACTAGCATATACTAAAGATTATAAAAAAATAGCCGATAGACTGAATAAGAAATTGTTTCCATAATCCTTTTATGATATAAAGGAAATGGAATTTGACTTATGAGTCATTATGAGAAGGAGTTATAAATGGATAGAAATGTAATCTGCATTAAATGGGGAACAAAATTTGGTCCTGAATACGTAAACAAGCTTTATAAAATGGTTCAAAAGAATTTATCTCTGCCACACAGATTTGTATGCTTTACTGATAATGCAGAAGGTATTGTTGATGGCGTTGAAATTCGTCCGCTTCCTGAACTTAATGATGAAGGAATTCCTGATAGAATGTGGAAAAAATTGGGTTTATTTGCAAATCCGCTTTCAGATTTACAAGGAACTGCGCTGTTTTTAGATTTGGATATTATTATCAGAAGTTCTCTTGATCCGTTTTTCGAAGTTGAAGGAAGTTTTTTAATATCTAAAGACTACGATTTTCCTCACGATATTATCGGTAATTCATCAGTTTTCCGTTTCGAAGTTGGCAAGCATCCTGAAATTATTGAACATTTTTATCAAGAAGGTAAGACAATCAGAGAAAGATACAAAAATGAACAGGCATTTTTGTCTTACGAAATGGATAGAAAAGGCTTGCTAAAATACTGGCCAAAAGATTGGGTTGTAAGTTTTAAACGCCAATGTTTGCACAAATTCCCAATGTGTTGGTTCAAAGTTCCACGCGATCCTGAAGAAGCTAAGATTTTAATTTTTCACGGAAAGCCAAATCCTGAACAAGCGTATAAAGGATATTTCGGTAAATTAGGATTCAGATATATTAAACCGACAAAATGGCTTGATAAGTATTGGAATTAATTAATTTAAAATTGGAAAGTTGAAAGAACAACTTTCCAATTTTTTTATTGTCCTTTTTATTGTCCCATTAAAGCACTGCCTAAGTAATAAACGCCAAACGCAACAAGCCAAGCTATTGAGCATTGCATTAACACTACTAATGTTGCATATCTTTTGCCCAACTCTCTTCTAACAGTTGCAATTGCTGCTACACAAGGTGTGTATAATAGACAAAATACTAAGAATACAAATGCTGTAAGTTGGCTAAACAAACCACAGTCTTTTATGTCGCCTACTAAAATGCTCAATGTACTTACAACGCTTTCTTTTGCCATAAATCCTGTAATAAATGCTGTCGCAATTCTCCAATCAGCAATGCCCAAAGGTTTAAATAGCGGTACAAGCATATTACCTAAAATAGCAAGCAAGCTATCTGCAGGATGTGAAACCAAATTTAATTTGATATCAAAAGATTGTAAGAACCAAATAACGATTGTTGCCCAAAAGATTATTGTAAAAGCTTTTGTTACAAAGTCTTTTGACTTCATATAAATTAATCTGTAAACATTTACAAAGCTTGGCATTCTGTAGCTTGGAAGCTCCATTACAAAAGGAACTGCTTCACCTTTGAAGAAAAAGTATTTCATAATGTAAGCTAAAATAATGCCTACAAAAATTCCTAATAAATACAAACAAAGGATTACAATTGCTTGGTGTTGTTTAAAAAATGCAGCTGTGAATAGTGCATAAACAGGAAGTTTTGCAGAACAACTCATAAACGGAGTCAAGAAAATTGTCATTTTTCTATCGCGTTCTGATGGTAAAGTTCTTGTTGCCATGATTGCAGGAACCGAACATCCGAAACCAATTAACATAGGAACAAAACTTCTGCCTGAAAGTCCGATTTTTCTGAGCAACTTATCCATAAAGAATGCTACTCTTGCCATGTAACCGCTATCTTCCAAAATTGATAAAAAGAAAAACAGAGTTACGATAACGGGTAGAAAACTCAAAATACTTCCTACGCCCTGAAAAATACCGTCAATTATAAGCGAGTGTACAACCGGATTTAAGCCATAAGCGGTTAATCCGCTATCTACGATATTTGTAATCAATACGATAATTTTATCCATTAGGCTTGTTAATAAAGTCCCCAAAGGACCGAACGTTATATAGAAAATAAATCCCATAATAGCCAAGAAAGCCGGAATAGCTGTATATTTTCCGGTTAAAATTCTATCTGTCTTAGTGGAAATTCTTTGTCCGATAGTTTCAGTCGGTTTTGAAACAAAGTTAGCACAAACGTTTTCAATGAAAGTAAAACGCATATCTGCCAAAGCGGCTTCGCTATCAAGTCCTGAATCTTCTTCTAGTTCTTTTATAATGTGGTCACAAGCATCAATTTCGTTTTTATCAAGTCCTAACGCATCAAGTGTAATTTGGTCTTTCTCTGTCAATTTTGTAGCAGCAAAACGCGTTGGAATTTGAACTGCGTGCGCATGGTCTTCAATCAAGTGTTCAATTGAGTGAATACATCTATGAACAGGGCCATCTGCGCAAAAGTCTATACGGTGAGGATGATCGCCATATTGTGCGACATTAATTGCGTGATCTATTAATTCTCCAATACCTTCGCCCCTAGACGCGGAAATTGGAATTACAGGCACACCAAGCATAGATTCTAAACCGTTTACATCAATACTTCCACCACTTTCAGCGACTTCATCCATCATATTTAATGCAATTACCATTGGAATATCAAGTTCAATCAATTGCATTGTTAAAAATAAATTACGCTCAATATTGGTAGCATCTACGATGTTAATAATACCATCGGGTTTTTCTTTTAGAATAAAATCTCTTGTTACGATTTCTTCATTGCTATAAGGTGAAAGCGAATAAATTCCTGGAAGGTCAGTTATTGTGGCGTTTTCATGACCTTTAATAACACCGTCGGTTCTATCAACTGTTACCCCTGGGAAATTGCCGACATGTTGGTGAGAACCTGTTAATTTGTTGAATAATGTAGTTTTACCGCAATTCTGATTACCTGCCAGTGCAAAATGAACATTTTCTTTTAATTTAATTCTTTTTGCGCCGTCAATTTGTTCTTCACCAATCATTGAGTGATCAATATCTTCAAAAACCTTATTTTTACGAGGATAATTATGTGCATCGTGAATATCTTTCAGAATAATTTTGGACGCATCAGACTTTCTAAGTGTCAATTCATAACCGCGCACTCTTATTTCTAAAGGGTCGCCCATCGGCGCGGTCTTGATTAACTTAACTTCAACATTTGGAGTTAAGCCCATATTTAAAATGTGATTTCGAAGAGCCTTATCTTCGCATTCAATTGATTTTATATATCCTTCTTTGCCAACGGGCAAATTATCTAAAGTTGTCATAGTAACCTCAAAGTATCCATGTTATATTATATTCGCTGAAAATTGAAAAGTTAAAAAATATGGATACAGTTTTGGTTACTTGAATATTGTTATAAATATTTTGTAATAGTATTCATCAAATCATATTTGTTTCTTAAGCCGCTAAAACGTTCGACTTCTTTTCCGTTTCTAAATATTAAAAATGTCGGAAAAGAGTGTACGCTGTACCTTATAGCAAGTTCAGCTTCTTTTTCTGTGTCAACTTGTCCGATGTAGATTTTGTCTAATTCTTTTAAAACTTCTTCTTGTTTTCTACAGTAACTGCACCAAGGTGCATAGAATTCTACAAGTTTTAATCCGGTTTTAATCTCTTCGTTAAAATTTTCTTTTGTCAAAGTTTTTAACATAAAAATCCCTCCTAATAAAGATTAAGAGGGATTTAAAAGTTTTTATATTGCCTGATTAGATACGATTTTTAATCAAAGTGTCAACATATTGAATAGCTAATTTCGGAATATCAGCACTTTTAGCTTTTGAACCAACTGCCTTTAAAATTTCTTGAACGGAAATTGTTTTATGTGGAAGTGATACATATTTTTCAGCAACTTCCTTAATATTCTGCATTGCATTCCATAATGCTTTATTTGGATCATAAATATCACGACGACTGATATCAATCAATTTACCTGCTTTCCTTTTTTGTGATAATAGGTTGATTTCATTTTCATTGTCGTGAATGTGTTGTCTTACTCTATCGCTTGAATCTCTTAGATTAGCATAATCTTTAAATTGTTTTGTAACATCTTCTAAAGAATCTTTTACTTTATTAAATTTATTTTCCATCATTCTGGAAGAGTCTTCTGTTGAATAACTTCTGCCAAAATAACTATTTTTTAAATCATCAGCTCTGCTATAAAACATTTCTGCATCATCATCAAGATTTTGTGTTGCATTGGCAACAGCTTTTTCCATGCTTTCAGCTTTTTCTTTTTTCATTTCCAGAAATTTTTCCAGTTTGTTATTATAAACTTTTAAAGAATCTTCGCGATTCATTGCAGGAATTTCTGTAATAGTTTTTCTAACTTTGCCGTTATTGTATTCATAATAAAATTCTGTACCTAAAATATCTTTGGCAGATTTTTTTCCATTTTTTTCGGTGTAAATTTTTTCATTGTCAGGAAGACAAGTTCCAAAAATATCAATATTATTTTGGTTTGCCATTTTAGAATCTATTTCCCAACCATTTTTAGATTCCCATGCGTAAGGGCTGTATTCCATTCTCCAGTTTCCACCGTTTTGTGCAGATTTATTTGAAAATAAACCTTTAAAATTTGTATTATTTATTGCATTAATTTTCATTTTATCGACTCCTATAATTATCTGATTGTTCTTAAACCGCGAGAATAAAAATAATTTTTCAATTTATCAAAATACGGTATCAAATCAGCTTTAACTTTTTCAAATTCTTGAGTATTTTTTACTAAATCATTGTTTCTTTCGGCTATAAGTTTTGGCAAAGCTTTTATGTAATCACTTATTTTTTTAATATATGCTTGGTTTTTCTCTGTTCTTTCAGTAAATTCACTAATTGATTTAGTTAGTTTTTCGATATTTTCAATAATTACATTTTTTTCAGAAGCTTCTTTTGACATATTTTTTTCAAATATTGATTTTGTTTCTTTAAAGTTTTCAGAGGCTTCATATTCTGATATAGAATTATTATAAGTGTAAGTTTTTGTTCTATTAATTTCCTCATGACCTTCTGAATTTATTTGTGCAAGTTTATCTAACGAGTTCAATGTTGCAGCATCGTTAGTTTCATTTTTTTCCAATTGTTCAAGAATTTTTGTGTAATTGTTTTTTCGTTCTTGTAAATTTTTTACTTTTTCTGCCAACATTTTATCAATTTCTGTTCTATGATTTAATTCCATTTCTGCTCTTGGAATATCGGCTTCACAATGTTTAATACTATCTTTAATATTTCCTATTTCATACGCTAGACGATTTTTTTTATATCTTAAACCGTCAGATTCTTGAAGTATTGCTTCACAGTTAGCAATGGTTTCTTGGTTGTATTTTGCATCGTTTACGTGAGCTTTGAAATATTCAGCATTTCTTCTGGAATTTTCTTTATCAATGTTATTCCAAACCTTTTGCTCATATTCTCCAACTGTTTTGCTGTCAGCCATTTCCAAACGATAGAAATAGTTTTTTGAATCTTTAAATCTTTTTTTAATTTCCCATTGATCTCCATCCGTTCCAAAATATAATTTGCTAACTTCATTATTTATATCAGGAAATTTTGGTTCATCATCATAAACTACATAATCTACCATTTCTCTAAGATTATCATTAACTTTTTCTAACGGATCTGCATAGTAAATTTTTCCGGTTATGTTTTTATGAAAATTGTCTAATGTTTTTTCCATACGTCTGCCGGTATGCTCTGCTGCCCATTTATGAGTTTCAGGCGTTCCATAATAATGACCTTTTTCTTCTACCATGTATCCTTTAAATGCCGGTTTAGAAAAATTTGTACTACTTTTGATGGGTGATATTCTCATTAATAACCTCCTTTTTACACATAATTAGAAATTCACTAGATTAGTATATCATTTGTGATATAAAATAATATTTCATCTATATTAGAACAAACATGTTCAAAAGAAAGGTATATTTTAAGAAATATTAAGGATGATATATTTATAATTTAAAATGTGTGTGCAATTTTTGCACCAATAATTTTAATAAATTGTTGCGAATGATAAGAAGAATTCTGAAATAACATTGATTAGCATTGGTAAAATCCAAATCATAATCGCTGCACCGAATACAGGTTTAAATAGGAAACTTAATTGGAAAACGTTTACTTGTGGTGCAGTTTTAGAAATTACACCAAGAATGATGTCTTGCCCTAATGTTGCTAAAAGCACTGGAGAAGCTATCTGCAAGCCCATATAAAGTACATTAGAAGTAGTTGTTATCAAATGATCCATATTGATAATTTTTTCAAGCGGAATAGCAACAGCGTAGATTGGAAAAATTTCAAAACTGCGCATAAGAGCGTTAATTAGCCAATAAAAACCGCCGAGTTCAATAAAAATAAGAATTCCCAAAAGTGTAATAATACGGCTCAAAATAGACGTTTGACTATTAGACGTCGGGTCCATTACCATGGCTGATGATAAACCCATTTGAGTGTTAATCATGTCACCACCTGCTTCAATCGCCAAAATCAAAAGTTGCGCAATATATCCAATAATTGCACCTACTGCAAAGTTTAAAAGTAAAAGTAAAAGTGGTGAAATATCTGCAGGTGGCGCCGCAGGTTTAAGAATAGGAGTAATCATTACAGTAAGAATAAACACGAACGCTAATTTTACAAGTCCTGCGATTTCTTTACGGTTAAAAATCGGAGCAAAACGTACAAACCCCAGTAAGCGCGCAAAAACGATTATGCCCGCTGAAAACCAGTGGTCAAACTGTGGAAATAGGATTGAGATTTGTTGTATAAGGTTGTCCATTTTTTTTAAGTTGAAAGGTGGAACGGATGAAAAGTTGAAGAGTTTACCTATTCAATTTCATTCGTTTGCATTTCTGGAGGTTTATCCAATTCGTATTCATATTCTTGTGGTGGTTCGTCGATTCCAAGAATGTCGAAACCGTCGACGTCATCTATAGTTGTTTTATCTGCCTCGACCTTGACAGTAAACATAATTTTATCTTTGTTATTTTTAAGCACGCAAAACCTTGTTTCGCCTTCTTTAAGCGGACGTACAAGAAGCGTGTTTTTTTCGTTCATAACTGTAAAAATCGGACATACATCAATAATATCGTTGTTTTCAATGCTGATATCAGTAAGTTTGCCGTCTGCTGTAATGAGGCAAGTTTCATAGGCGCAAGCTACGCTTGCGCTTAATATAAATATTAATGATGTAAGTAATTTTTTCAAGTTCTTTCCTTTTTATCCTGTTCCCCTCGCCCCTTGTGGGAGAGGGG
>CAKVGW010000033.1 GCA_934747325.1 uncultured Candidatus Melainabacteria bacterium
AAATTACATCCTTTTTACACTTATCTTAAAATTATTGATAAAGATGAAACAGGGCTTGTTTTTGAGTGTATGAATTTGGATAAGGAAACTAATCATTGCAAAATTCATAAAAAGCGCCCTGGGATTTGCAGAAGATATCCGCAAGAAGAATTGTTTAAGATGGGTGGAACTTTAGCTGAACATTGCGGTTATAGATTAGAACCTGTTGAGAGTTTTGAAGATGTTTTTAAAAAGGTTTGTAAAAAGAAATGATAAAAAATGGGCGCATCGTATGATGCACCCATTTAAATTATTTATTTTCAGCAATCAGATTTTTAATTGCTTCGACTGCAGTTTTGATAGCTAATTCGGTATCATGTGCAACTGGATTTTCTAATCCTTGCTTTTCTCTTTCTTGATTTGCAACTACCAAGAAAATTGAACCGACTTTTACTTTTAAATAACTTGCTACAATGAACAAAGCTGCTGATTCCATTTCAGAAGCCAAACAACCAAGTTTCAACCAAGCATTCCATTTGTTTTGTAATTCATAATTTACGGGCATTAATTCCGGACTGTGTTGTCCGTAGAAAGAGTCCTTACATTCTACAACGCCTACGTGATAAGGTAAGTCTAATTTTTTTGCAGAATTAATAAGTGCTGTAACAATATCATAGTTTGCAACCGCAGGGAATTCTATCGGAGCGTATTCTTTAGAAGTTCCTTCCATTCTGATTGCACCTGTTGCAATTACTAAATCACCGCTTTTTACATCCAAATCCATACCACCGCAAGTGCCGACACGGATAAAGTATTTTGCGCCGACTTTTACTAATTCTTCCATTGCGATAGAAGCAGAAGGGCCACCAATACCTGTAGAGGTAACGCTAACTTTTACACCGTTCAAATAACCTGTGTAGGTTGTAAATTCTCTTCTGTCTGCTACGAGTTTTGCATCGTCAAAATATTTTGCAATTTTTTCACATCTTTTAGGGTCGCCCGGTAAAATAACGTATTCACCAACGTCGCCTTCTTTTAAACCAATGTGATACTGTAATCCGTCTGTTGAATATTTCATATAAATCTCCTTTAGAAAAAACTATTTTAGCAAGGAAGGAGATTAAATGTCAATTAGGAAAACATATTTTATTAAAGTCTTATGGTTCTGAAAATCGTTGAATATTTGTGTGAACCATAATATATAATTATAGAAACAAAATAGTTTTCTAAATCATTAACTTCTAAATATGATTGAACAGGAGTTTTTCTCTTTGTGCTTTTGAAGTTTCCGATAAAATCTAAAAATCCCATGTGTATTTTTTGTGTGGTTGTATACTTCGGTTTTGGAATATGGTCATCGTAGAAGGTTTCAGGTGTGTAATCTCTCTCGTAAACCGGAACTATGTGTTTCACAACGCCATTTTGTTTAAATAACATAAACCAATCGCCGTTATGTTCTCTTGGAGTTAATAAGTAGTATCCGGGTTCAATAGTTATATTTTTGAAATATAACGGAGAATTTAATCTAAATAGTGGATACATAGACCATGAAGTGTCTTTCATATCATAATATTGGTCAGGGTCGATGTCGTGAAGGTATGAAAAAGTCGGTACTTCTAAATCACTGTATATTTGTGCGTAATTTTTTGTGGCTTTTGTTTTTGTTGGTGGAATTACAACGTCATTGCTCCCGCCTTGAGAAGGTGTTGTTGACTCTTGCTGTTGTGCAGGCGGTGTCAAATCTTCGTCTTCATCTAAACTGTTCGGGTCAATGTCATCATAAAAACCTTTTGGTGTTCCGACATAAATTCCGTTTGTGTTATCGTCAGCAAACGTTGGAACACAAAGCAGCAGGCAAGCAAAAATTAATAATCTTCTTTTAAACATATTTTTATTTTAATGGATTTATAACGGAAATCAAGTTTTTATAAAAAGATTAAAACTTTATTGCACAAAAGAATTTATACATCATTTTTGTTAATTTTTCATTCTTTTGCATTGCATTAACCATTTCATTTATTAATTCTTCTTTTGGCAAAAAACTTTCAAACATAAAAATATCACAAGGTTTAACATCTAAAACTTTTAGAATTTTATCTAAATTTTCTGCTGTCGGATAATATTTCCCAACCTCAATGTTGCTTATGCTGGAAGTTTCAACATCAATCATTTCTGCAAGTTTTTCTTGGGTAAGATTTTTACTCTTTCTAATTTCTTGTAATCGTTTTCCTAAAAGTTTCTTGATATTCATATTCTATCCTTGTTTTCCATATTATTGGATAAAACTCGAATTAGTTTAACGATGTAAAACTCGTAAAAATATGTTGATTTATGATGTTTTTCTTGTATATTATATAAGTATTACAATATATTTTTATATTTTTTAATAGTTATACTACAAGATGAGATTATGTATAAAGAAATTTTAATAGATGTAATTTTGTGGAATGAAGACGAACCTCGCACTGTTTTAAGCAGGGTAGTTTCTAAATACAAAATTTTATATATCTTATTTGAAAGGTTTGTAATTTGGAAGAGGAAAATTAAACATGAAAATTAGTGTTGTCGTTCCTGTGTATAATACATCAAAATATTTACGTAAATGCTTGGATAGCTTAGTAAATCAAACATTTAAAGATATTGAAATAATTTGTGTAAATGACGGTTCTACAGATTCGTCATTATCAATATTGCAAGAATACAAAGCTAAGTATAATAGTATTAAAATTATCAGCCAAGAAAATCAAGGTTTGTCATCTGCACGAAATACCGGCATAGAAGCTGCTTGTGGTGAATATATCGGATTTGTGGATTCAGATGATTGGGTTGATTTAGATTTTTTTGCAAAGCTCTATGAGGCTATTTTATATAATAATTGTGATATTGCGGTTGCTTCTATAATTAGAAAACGTGCTTATTTTCAAAAATATAGAGTTCATTATGCCGAAGAAAATATTTATACAACGTTAGAAGATAAGATAAATATTTGTTCGATTCCAAAATGTTGCTATGTTTGGAATAAATTGTATAAAAAAGATTTAATCAAAGATATTGCGTTTAAAAAAAATGTGTTTTTTGAAGATATGCTTTGGATTCCACATGTTTTGCTAAAGTCTGATAAGTTAGTAACTGTGTGTGATACAAACTATTATTATAGAGTAAATCAAAATTCAATAGTTAAAAAAAATCAATCCAAAAAGAAACAAATGGATTTTTATAATGCTAAAAAGTCATTAATTAAATTTTTTGATGAAAATAAATTGGAATTATCTTTAAAAGATAGGTATATATTGAAATCAATTAAATATTTTTTAAATATACCTGTTTTTACAATTAAAGAATTAGAAAACACAGAATGCGGGATTTTATTTGGAACTTTTAAAATTTTTGAATTTTCAAAAAGCATAAACAGATATTTTTATAAAATTTGTGGGATAAAAATTACAATTAGAAAAAATAGATTATCGAAAAAAGAATATAAAAAATTAAATTATTCATATGAACATGGAGAAGGCATTGTTCCAAATGTTAAAAATAAATACGAAACATTAGATGAATTAATAAATACAAACAAATCTATGGCGCGTTTTGGTGATGGTGAATTTAATTTAATTTGGGGAGAAAATTTGCCATTTCAAAAATATGACAAAGAATTGGCAGAGAAGTTAAAGGAAGTTCTTCTAAATAATAATGAAAAGATTATGGTTGGAATTCCAAACGTTTTTGGAAATATTGATATTTCCATTGGTAATGCAGTAAATTTTTGGAGAAAATATTGTGTAAACAATCGAGAAGAGATATATAGAGAATTAAATATGTCACAACAATATTATGATTCAACGGTCACTCGAATATACATAGATGAACAAAATAAAATTAAATCAAAAGAATTGTTTGAAAAATATAAAAAAATATGGAACGAAAAAGATGTAATTTTTGTTGAAGGTGAAGGTAGTCGATTGGGTTATGGTAATGACTTATTTGCAAACGCTGATACAATTCAGCGCATAATTTGTCCTGCAACAAATGCATTTGCAAAATACGACGAGATTCTAAAAGAGTGTAAAAAACAGCCTAAAGAAAAATTGTTTATTTTGGCATTAGGACCAACGGCAACAGTTTTAGCCTATGACTTGGCACAACTTGGATATAGGGCACTGGATTTGGGACATATAGATATTGAGTACGAGTGGTTTTTGTTGGGTGCTAAAAAGAAAGTGCCAATTAAAAATAAATATGTAAACGAAACAAAAAAAGGAAAAATTATTACATTTTTGGATGATGATAAATATAAGAGCGAGGTAATTTGGTATTATGATAAATAAAAAAGTTAGCGTTATAATTCCAACGCTTCAAAAAAATAAAACATTTTTAATAAATCTTGTTACATCTTTTGTTGAAGATGATTTTGTTGATGAAATTATAATTATTGATAACTCTTTGCAAGGATTTACGTATGAAAACAAGAAAATTGAAGTTATCATTCCAGAAGAGAATTTATGTGTTAACCCTAGTTGGAATTTAGGCGTACAAAAAGCCAAAAATCAATACATTTGTTTAGCTAATGATGATATAATAATTCCACAAAACTTTTGTTCAAAAATATTAAAAAAAATGACTGATGAACATGGAATTGTTGGGATTAATTCAAATTGCGTAATCAATTCATATCCTAATAGTATAGATATTTCAGATGATATATCGAACCCTATTACATTAGAAAAGATAGAACATGAAAGACCGTTCAATTTTGGTTCAATAATGTTTTTTAAAAAAGATATATATACAGAAATTCCAGACGATTTAAAAATATTTTTTGGAGATGATTGGATTTGTTATAACGCAGAAAAGATTGGCAAAAAAAACGCTATAATTTCTAATACAAAAATTTACCATATAGGTTCACTTTCATCTCAGCAATACTTTAATTTACAAAAACAAGAAGAAAAAATTTATTGGAGACATCTCGTTCCATTGAAAAAAAGATTGTTATATTTGATGTATACAAAACGGCATATAATTATCTTTGTTTTAGGACTTAGACTAAGTTTAAAAATAAAAAAGAGGGAAAAATGATTAAACTTTCCATAATTGTTCCTGTATATAATGTAGCAGAGTATTTAGAGAGATGTTTAAACAGTCTGATTAATCAAACATTGAACGAAATTGAAATTATATGTGTTAATGATGGTTCTACTGATAATTCTTTGTGCATTTTAGAAAAATTTGCAGAACTGGACAAAAGAATTAAAATAATCAATCAAAAAAATAAAGGGCTTTCAGGTGCAAGAAATACAGGTATAAAACTTGTTCAAGGTGAATACTTCGGTTTTTTGGATTCAGATGATTGGGTTGATTTAGATTATTTTGAGAAATTATATAAAAGAGCTAAAAATTGTGATGCAGACATTTCCTTGGGTGATTTTATCAGAAAGGGAAAGTTCAAACATAAAATCAGATTGAAATTGAATAAAGAAGAAGAGTTTGTTGGAGATAATGAAAAATTTTACGGTAGTCAATTTTATCATTTTCCGTGTGTTTGGAACAAAATTTATAAAACAAGCAAATTTAATGACTTAAGATTTATTGAAGGAATATATTTTGAGGACGGACCGTATACAATTCAAGCATTACATAGAGCAAACAAAGTCGTTACTTGTTGTAATACATATCTTTATTATTTTGTTAATCCGAATTCGATTGTAAAAACATTGAACAAGAAAAAAGAACAGGATATGTATAATAGCAGTAAATTTATACTGAATTACATAAAAGATAACATGCAAATTCAAGATAAAGGAATTTATTACGAAACATTTGCGCAAAAATTATGGCGAATAAAATTATATTCTACTGTTGAAAATTTATATTACAAAAAATATTATATACATCTATTTTTTTGGAAAATCTTAGTTTATAAAACACAAAAAATAAAAATGTAATCTAAAACGCGGCGTCATTGGTTTCTAAATACTCTTTAACTAAATTAATCGGAGTTGCAAAACCTATCCCAATGTTAGAAATATTGTTATCCGGATTATAAATCGCCTGATTTATTCCTATAATTTCTCCGCTCGTATTCAAAAGAGGGCCTCCTGAAGAGCCGGGATTAATCGCAGCATCGGTTTGAATTCGATTTTTCGCATAATCTATTCTTGAAACTATACCCTGAGTTAAAGTTCCGTTAAATCCGAACGGATTGCCGATTGCCAAGACTTTTTGACCGACTTTAACTTTAGCAGAATCGCCCAGTTTTACTGTTTTTAAATCTTTTTTTGCATCAATTTTAAGGAGTGCAATGTCTTTATTATCACCAAGATGTTTTAAAACTTTGGCGTCATAATTTTGACCGTTGCTCATGGTTACAACAACGGTGTTGCCAATATCAATAACATGCGCGCTTGTTAAAATTACGCCTGATTTATCTATAATACAGCCTGTTCCGCACGACAAGCCGTCTTGAATTTGAGAATCTACTGTAACTATTGCGGGATTAATTTTTTCGTATATTGTCACAGGATTTTTCTCAACTTTTCCAAACGAAAAAGCAGGCAAAGATATGAATATAAGCAAAATTGCAGGAATTATTTTATTGGTCATAACGCCTCCTTGTTTATTAAAATTTTGACAAATTTAATCTCTCAAAACAATTAGTCTTGCTTGATTTCAAAGGATATGTATTGCCAGCTTTCAAATTTTAATGTATAATAGACACGATGTTATATCACAATCGACACAAAAGGAGAAAAATATGTCAAGAATTGAAAGTTTTAAAAGAGCTTTAGCTGAAAAAAGAGCAGTAAAAATTATTGCCGGTATTGATAATTTTGACGTTGAAAGCGTAAAAAAAGTTGTTAAATCAGCTTCAAACTCAGGCGCAAGCGCTATTGATATTTGTGCTAATCCTGATATTATTGCAATGGCAAGAAGCATGACTGAATTACCTTTGTTTGTTTCTTCAGTAGAACCACAAGAATTGGCTCACGCTGTAGCTTTAGGCGCTGATGCTGTTGAACTTGGTAACTTTGATGCTTTATACAAAAAAGGTCAAACTTTCACAGCGTCTCAAGTTTTAAGCCTTGCTAGAAGAACAAGAGAATTAGTTGGTGATGACGTATTTTTCTGCGTTACAATTCCAGGTGAATTGGAAATCAGCGAACAAATCGATTTAGCTCGTGATTTGGAAAATTTAGGCGTTGACCTAATTCAAACAGAAGGTCATTTCTCTAACGAAGCTCCTTCAAACGGCGTAAGAGGTTTGGTTGAAAGAGCTGAGTTAACTATTTCTAACACAATTGAACTTTCAAGAAACATTGAATTGCCAATCATGACAGCTACAGGCATCAACCCTACAACTGCAGCTTTGGCATTCGCAGCAGGCGCTTCTGCTATCGGTTGCGGTTCTTGTGTAAACAAACTTGATTCAGAAATCTCTATGTTAGCTGTATCAAGAAGTTTGGTTGAAATTGCTGAACGTAATGCTCAATATGTTGTTGAATTAGTTTAGTTTTAAATTTTGAAAAAACAAATGAGAAGGTGGCTTTCTTAAGGAAGTTGCCTTCTTATTTTATGTAGATTTGTTAAAATAAATTGCATTACATATTTATTTAATATACGATAGGTTTAAATCTAGGCAGAAATAGGACAAAAAAGGAGGACACTTAATGTTCAAAAATTTAGTAAAAGGGTTGTTTGTTTTAAGCACACTTTTTATGCTTAATTGCCCTGCACAAGCTTTCTACACCGATATGGATCAAAACCACTGGGCGTACCAATCTATCAAATTTTTGACAGAAGTTGGCGTTGTTGTTGGTTATCCTGACGGAACTTATAAACCTGATATCCCTGTAACAAGAGCGGAATTTGCATCTATGGCGATTAAAGCTTTAGGGCAAGAAGATGCTAATGTTACTCAAGATATTCATTTTTCTGATGTTAAGCCTGATTTTTGGGCATACAATATTATTAAAAAAGCTGTATATTTTGACTTAATTCCTGATGCAAAAGATTCAGATTTCAGACCGTATGACTCTGTAACAAGAGCTGAAGCTATTACAATCGCTGTTAACGCTTTAACTACTTCTCAAATAAGCGAACAAAGAGCGCAAGACATTATTGCAAAGAGTTATGAAGATTACACTCAAATGCCTGCTTGGTTCTTGATTTCTGCAGCGAAAGCTCAATTATTAGACTTGGTAGTTGTAATGCCTGGTAATGAAGGTAAATTGGAATCAGACAGACCTGCAAACAGAGCAGAAATTGCAGCTTTGTTATACAAGATGATGCAAGAAGCTAAACTTAATCCAAATGCTAAGCTTGCTGAATCAATGCAAAAGAGAACAGCTGACGGTTATATCGTTGACAATGTAAGAGTTCAAGGTTCAATCGGTATAATTCCAGCAGGTGCAATTTTCCCTATTCAAATGGAAACAGTTGTAGGTTCACAAATTTCTAACGTGACTGACATTTATACAGCAAAAGTTCCTAAAAACATTGTAACTAAAGACAAATATTTGTTAATTGAACAAGGTAGTGATTTGAAAGGTCAAGTAAAACATATTCAAAGAGCTAAATTATTCAAACAAAACGGTGAAGTAATTATTAAAAACGAATTGTTAGTTACACCAAATGACCAAGCAGTTATGCTTTATGGTGTTGCAACTTTAGACCCAGGCAAAATTGGTTTCTGGAGAAGATTATTTAAGGGTGCAAAAGTCTTAACAATGCCTAACCAAATGGTTAACATCAGGCTTCTTGGACCATTGAAAATTGATTTGACTAACGGTTATATTTACGAATAATTGTTTTAATTCAATAAAAATGGGGACGCGCAAGCGTCCCCGTTTTTTTGCAATTAATTAATAACACCCTCTCCCCAACCCCTCCCCCAAGGGAGGGAGCACTTGTGCTCACCTAGTATAAATACCTTTGCTAAATGAACGACTTTAGTTCCCTCCCTTGGGGGAGGGGTTGGGGAGAGGGTGTTATAAACCTCAATCATCTAGTCCAGTAGCGCCTCTAAAATAGCTGCATTTTTGCCTGCCATTGTATTAGCTTTAACTCTGCTTTTATACATATAACTTCTCAATGCTTCTCTAATTAATTCTGAACGAGTTCTATTTTCTCCTTCAGCTACTTGGTCGATTCTGTCTAAAAATTCTTCGGGCATTGAAATTAGTACTCTTGCCATTTATGTTCTCCTTTGTTTTGTAATGACTTTTGATATCTTGTATATATATAAAAGTCCAACGAGAATAAAAAATTGCCTTTTTTCTTATTAAATATTAAGAAATATTAAGTAAATAATTTTTACAAGCACCTAAAGAAGTGTAATTTTTTAGTGTTTGGTAACTATTTTCCAATATTTTATTTTGATTTTCAGAGTTTATAATTTTTTCAATAATTCCATCTTGCCAAAAATAACCGTTTTCGCCGTTTTTAATAATTCCTGAAACACCGTCATCTTTTCGGCAAACTGTAATACAGCCTGACGCCATGGCTTCTAAATATACCATGCCGAAGGTTTCATTTATGCTCGGGAGAGCAAAAATATCCGCCTTTTTCATTTCTTCTAAAACTTTTGCATGCGGTAAATATCCGAGAAAAACAGGTTTGGAGGAAAGTTTTTTTAAGTTGTTAAGTTCTTTTCCTTCGCCAATAATTCGAAGCTCTACGTTTAGATTTTCACATTCTTTAATTACCAAATCTACATTTTTACGCTTAATCAGGTTTGCACAAGTCAAAACCCTTATTTTACCTGAAGGTTGCCAATTACGTTTTATCGGCTCAAAATCAATCCCTGAATAGCAGACAAATGTTTTGTTTTCATATTCAGGATAAAGTTTTAGAAATTTTTGTTTCAAGACGTTCGACCTACAAGCGATTTTTGTTGCGTTTTTGTAAGCTTTTTCAAGTTCGGTTTTAAAATAAATTGAATAAATCGGATTTGTTAAAACTTCTAAATCCGAAACATGCACACCTGCTACAAACGGCAATTTAAGTTTGTTTGCAAAAATTACACCGCTTGGCATGTGCGCAATTACAATATCAGGAGTGAATTCAGTTTTGATTTTATTCTTGATATTGCCAATAAATGGTAAAAAATAGTTTATATTTTCTACATTTCCATATATATCGCTTTTATAAAACGGTTTTCTTCTCAAAAAAGAATTAAGAAGAAAATTCGGTTTAATTACACAAACTTCGTGACCTAATTCTTCCCATCCGTCAACAAAATTTTTAATCGTTTTCGGCGTGAATTTTTCATTGTCTTTTATTGGGTATAAGTCTGTAATAACGAGAATTTTCATTATATATCACCATATTTGTTTTTTTCAAAACAAAGAATGTTAATAAGTGAAAATAACATAACTACAATCAGCAAAACTACTGCAAGAGCTGATGCGTAGCCCAAATCAAGGTTTTCAAAAGCTCGTTCATAAATATAATAAACAATAGTTTTTGTAGAATTTAAAGGCCCGCCTTTTGTCATAACGTAGATTTCTGCAAAAACCTTCATTGCTGAAATTGTACTTATTGTTGAAACAAGAGCAATTGTTGGCATAATATGCGGAATTGTAACCGTAAGATGTTTAGTTAAAAAGTTTGCGCCATCAATGTCACAAGCTTCGTACAAATCTTGCGGTACGCTCATTAAAGATGCTAAATAAATCATCATATAATAGCCGATACCTTTCCAAATGGTTACAATCGCAACAGAAAATAATGCCCATTTGGTATCAACAAGCCAGCCAATCGGTTCAAGATGGAAAAGTGTCAGAATGTAATTTAAAATACCTTGTCCTGCATAAAGCCACTTAAAGGCAATTGCTGCTACTACTATTGAAACAATTACCGGTAAATAAAGCAGAATTTTATACAAAGTAATTCCGCGGATTTTTTGGTTAATAAGAATTGCTAAAAATAGCGGAAATGTTACCAAAAAAGGTACTGCGATTATTAAATACATAAAAGTATTGAACATTACTTTGTAAAAAATTGGTTCTTTAAAAAGTTTTATATAATTATCGACTCCATTAAATGTCGGATTATAAATGCTTGATGAATAATCAAAAAAACTAAGCCCGAAGGTTTGAAAAAATGGTATAAAAAAGAACACTATCAATACTGCAACAGCAGGGAGTAAAAACAAATATGGTGTGTATTTTTTATAGTAATTCATAAGTTGATTATCTCATTTGTAGTGTTGGAGGTCAAGAGGTTTTTGCGACGAGAAAAGATAACAATGTTTGACTTGTGTTTCCTCTTGTTCTTCCTTTTGATTTTGGGTATAATAAACTCAAATAAGAGGTGTTTATGAAGAAATCGTTAATAAAATATCCGTTTTTAACAAAAGAAGTTGAGATTTACGAAAGAGAAAACGGGCATAAAATTGTACTTG
This sequence comes from uncultured Candidatus Melainabacteria bacterium, assembly GCA_934747325.1. Classification (GTDB taxonomy): domain Bacteria; phylum Cyanobacteriota; class Vampirovibrionia; order Gastranaerophilales; family Gastranaerophilaceae; genus CAG-196. Next base: position 11,381 of record CAKVGW010000033.1, read on the forward strand.
CACACAAAGAAGGTGGAATGGTTAATATTTCATCTTGGGTAAAAACGGGTTCAATTAATGAAAACGATAAAAATAATGGTATTTCACATTTTTTGGAACACCTTATGTTTAAAGGAACGCACAAACATAAAGCCGGAGAGTTCGATAGAATTCTTGAGGCAAAAGGTGCAATTGTAAATGCTGCAACTTGGAAAGATTATACTTTTTATTATGTAACTTTACCGAAAGGTGAAGATAACGAAAACTTTTATACTGCAATTGATTTGCACGCTGATATGATGACAGACCCTGTTGTTCCTGATTATGAAATGGGCGCACCATTTGATGTAAACGATAAAACCGTTACCGACAAGCGCGAACGTCACGTTGTAATTGAAGAAATCAGAATGCGCAAAGACCAGCCTTGGACAAAGGTTTATAACGCTACAAACAACGCGATGTATACAAATCATCCGTATAAACGCGATGTAATCGGTACTCCTGAAATTATTTCTCAAGTGAAACAAGAAGAAATAATGGATTACTATAGAACTTTTTATTCACCTAAAAATGTTACTACTATTGTTGTTGGCGATTTCAATTCGGAAGAAATATTGCCAAGACTTGTAGAAGCATTTGATTGGGGTGAAAGACCCGAACCTCCGGAACGCAACATTCAGCCTGATGAACCTGTTCAACATCAGGTTTATATAGAAAACGAAGCGCACATCAATTCATCATTCCTGATGTTTGGATTTTTGGGTGCTTTAGCTAAAGATTTAAAGAATGTAATTATGCTTGAAATGCTTGCTATTATTTTAGGTGAAGGCACAAGCTCAAGACTGTATGTTAATTTAGTTGAAAATATGAAAGAACAAATTTTCAACATGATTGACGCAGAGTGTTATACGTTTAGAGATGGTTGCAATTTCTTTGTACAAGCTAATTTCAATCCTCAATATAAAGAAAAAGCTATTGAATTAATTAAAACTGAGCTTGAAAAATTACAATCAGGTATAACCGAAAAAGAACTTAATAAAGCTAAAAAGAAACTAAAATCACGCTTTGCTTGTGAAGTTGAAACAGTTTCTGATATTGGTGAAACAATCGGATATTATATGACTGTATGTGATGATTTGTCTATTGCAGAAGAATATCTTCCAATTTGTGAAGAAATCACTTGTAAGGATTTGGAAGAAGCAGCAAAGAAATACTTAGACTTGAACCACGCCGTAATTTCAGTGCTTGTGCCAAAAAAATAATAAATTCTATTATTTTATTTTAGGTTCGCCATTCATAAGTTTTAGAACTTCGACAACTCTAGGCATTTGACAATCAAAAGAATAATGGGCCTTTCTGATAGAACACTCTTTGCAGTTACCATTAAGTTTGTAGCATTCAATTGCTTGTTCTGTCCAATTTTTTGTAATTGATTCAGACATCGTAGGCTGAACGAGAACTTGATTTAACATTTACACACTCTCCCTATAGTAAGATTGTAAATCTTAATATTCAATTTAACATCATTTAAATATATGATTTTTATACCGGATTATCAAGACAAAGTCTGTTAAAATAATTTTTAACCAACGCAGTGCGCTCATTCGGGTCTTGAACTTGGTATTGAATGTTATCGAGTTTATTTAATATTTCACTGGCATCAATATTAAATTTACATTTAGTTAAAGCCTTTTGCCACAACGTATAGTCTTCTTTTGTGTCGGCATGAACCAAATTAGCTTTATCTGCTGCAATTAAAAGTTTTTTGAAAATAGTTCTTACAAATTTAATTTTGTTACCTGCATCCGGAGCTTCATAATCTTTTGTTGCTCTAACCAGAAATACTTCTAACAATTTTGCAGTTGTATTGGCATACGATTTGTCATACATTGTATTAATCTCATCGACCAAATATAATTTACCGGCGTGAGCTACAATATTGTTAGGATTAATTGAATCAAAAAGACAATATCTTCGAGGACCGAGCTTTACTTCATTAAGTCTTGCAATATCTTGGGCGAAGGCGTTATAACTGCCTTGTGTAATTTTAGCAAAACGAGGTAAATATTTTTCTCTATAATATCTGTTTACTCCTCCTTTTCCGACTTTTTGAGCAAAATGTTCAGGAACGCCGGCAGGAATGTGACGTCCAACATTTCTGAGAATTTGAAAATCGCCAAGGCTGACTATAGCTTCACCAAAATAATTATATAAACTTTTAAATAAATCTTGTCCAAAATGAGGTTTTTCAGGTAAATCTTGGGAATTAATATTTTTCCCGAGAGGAACTCTTGCCACGTACTTTTTGGTAATTTTATACACTGCATTATGGCTTCCTTCCTCTATATATCTTTCAGGAATTAAAACATCATCCACTGCTTTTTTTATTTTGCTTGAAAGTTCTAACATATCGCCATCGGTTAGAGAACTTTTTCTCAAAGCGTTGTCAATAGCGCATTGCAAGTTTCTTGAATTGCCTTGAAAATTTGGTTGATAATTATTATAATTTTTAAATTGTGGGGTAGATAAGATATTCATATGTTAAGAAAAACTCGTAAAAAAATAATTTGCTATTAAATATATTAATAAATAAAATTAATTACAACGCCTGAAATAATACTTATCAGAAGCAAAATCAAAACAATTTTCACTGTGTCTTTAAAATCATTATTCTTTAATAATACTAATAATCCTAATCCTGCATTGGATAAAAGTCCGCTCATCACTGCACCGAAAGAAATTGTTCCTTTAATCAACATCATTGTTAGACCGATTGATACTGCGCAATTAGGTATTAAACCCACAAAAGCAGCAATCACAGGCTGGATAAATTCGCTACTGCTTATCAAATTATCAACATCTACGTTAGCTAAAAAGTAATTCAGAATAAGTGTTATAATGAGAATAAACGTAAATACATTCGCTGTGTGTAAGATAGGGTGAATAATAAGCTCACGCTTGCTGCCGTGTTCAATATCATGCTTGCAGCAGCCTTCTTCTATAATATCAATTTCTTTAGTATTCTGTACGACTTTTTGAGGCATAAGGAAATCAATCAGATATCCCATCAAAATCCCAATAAATAGTTTTATACCAACAATCGGAATAATTAAATAAACTTTCGCCGGAGTTGCCAAAAGTATTGGAATAGTTTCATCAGAAGTTGCTAAATATACTGCAATTAAGCATCCACGCGTAATTATTCTATTAGAATATAAGCTGCTGGCAATAACAGAAAAACCGCATTGTGGAATGATAGAAGCAATTGCACCAATTAATACTCCGCTTTTACCTGATTTTTTTAGGAGTGCATTAATTCTATCTGCGTGGTAGAATTCTAAAATTTCAATTATTACAAAAACAATAAATAAAAACGGCACAAGGTGAATGCTGTCGCAAATTGCATCTAACGCCCAATCTGCCATAGGAAGTTTTTCTATCAAAGCATCCACAGGGGCAAAAAGGCTCTCATACAATCCGTTAATTTTTTCTAATAATGCAATTAACATACTGTAATTTAACAATAAAAAAGGAGATTAGTCAAAAAATGAAATACCCATCTTGGTTATTGATTCTCGTATTATAATAATGTAAAAAATAAGAATAAAGAAAGGAGATTTATATGCTTGAAGAAAACAAACATCACTTATTAAAAGTAATCGGTGTAATCATTGCAACATTTTTGGGGGCTTTTTTAGCTTTTTATTTAGCAGTAGATTTGACACTAAATCGAATGTTTAATCCTGAATACCAAATTCGTAAAATGGAAAAAACAATGAACAATATTCAGAAATTTGATGAAAAAATGATGGAAAGTCCATTTGTTCCAAAAATGTCACCAATGCTTGTAAATTTGGTTAAAGAACCAAACGAGTATAAGGTAATTGTTGATTTAAAATCATTAGGTGATGATGAAAAAAATGTAGATGTAAAACTTGATAATAATATGGTAACTATTTCAGGTGACATGCAGAAAAAAGAATTAAAGGGTGAAAAAATTATGAATTTTTCACAATCTTTTTATTTGGATGAAAAATTAATACCGAATAAAATTATTAAAGAAAGAAAAGGGAATAAGTATATTGTGACAATTCCGTTTGAAGATTAGGGTTAATGATTTGGGTACAATAACTTGGAGTCGATAACTAAAACGGCGGTGGCAATTGCCACCGCCGTTTTAAAACTTTACTTTTTCATTGTTCTTCGATACCAATAATAAACAGCTCTTGCGACTCTATGTGAACTGTGTCTTACAAGTCCTTGTTTGTTTTCTTGAAGCAACTTTTGTGAAACAACTTCAATTCCGATTGGTGCAATATTTTCCATATCTAATCTAACAGGAATTGAACCGCTCTTTGCGTAACCTTCTGAAATATTGTCAGGCAAGCTATCGTTTACAAGTACCGCATCAATAATCTTTTTGCCGTTAGCGTGACTGATTAAGGCATTTACGTGGCTTGCAACCGAATAATTATCGGTTTCTCCAGGTTGAGTCATAATATTACAAACATAAATCTTTTTAGCAGTTGATTTAGTAATTGCTTCAACAATTCCATCAACCAAAAGATTTGGAATGACACTTGTATACAAACTTCCAGGCCCAAGAATAATTAAATCAGCTTCTTTAATTGCAGCGATTGCTTCAGGTAAAGCTTTACAATGTTCAGGTTCTGTAAATAAACGTTTAATTTTGCCGTGAGCTTCAGGAATATTTGATTCCCCATGAACGATTTTTCCGTCTTCAAAAACAGCTGCCAGTTTCATATCATCTAATGTTGCAGGAAGAACGACACCTCTAATATTTAATACATTTGAAGATTCTTTTACAGCCCTTACCATATCGCCCGTAATCGCGCAAAGTGCAGTTAAGAATAGATTTCCGAAACTGTGACCTTCCAAACCTTCGCCATTTTTGAAACGATATTGGAAAAGTTCTGTAATCATATCTTCATCATCAGCTAAAGCTGCTATACAATTTCTAATATCTCCAGGTGGCAAAATACCCATTTCTTCTCTTAATCTGCCTGAACTTCCGCCGTCATCACCAACAGTAACAATTGCAGTTACGTTGTTTGTATATTTTTTTATTCCGCGAAGAAGCATTGAAAGACCTGTTCCGCCACCTATAGCAACGATTTTTGCACCTTTATTTAATTTTCTTCTTCTATATAATTTTTCTAAGATAGAACTATTTCCTTTAGAGGAATCCATATCCATAATAGAAAGCGTTGTTTTTTGCCATCCTTTAAAGAATATTGCGCCGCCAATTAAGATGAAAACGGCTGCCAATACATTTGATGGTAAAACTAAAGCTGCTTTTCTGATTAATTCCAAGGTCAAATAAATTGGTCTTACGTTTGCTAAAACCATAAAACCAAGCACAATCATAATTGAGCCTAAGAAAATTAAAAGAAACCATCTTTTAACTTCAAGCCCCGGTAAAAGCCAGCCTGCATCCTTTTTTAAATCAACATTTTCTTTAAAATTAAAAGCCATAATTAATCCACCCATCCTGAAGCTTTAGCGTTAATGTAGTTAACAGGAGCAGGAGTGATAAGATTTCTTGCCTGTTGGATTAACTCTAAAGAATTTTTGTATTTATTTGAAAAATGTATTGTATCAACTTCCGCAAAACTCAAACCGCCCAAGTTGTTGCGAATTTGAGAAGTGTGTAGAAGATGTTGAAAACGTTTGATTAATTCATAGTTATTTGTGTTATCAGGTACTGAATAATCAATTGTCAAATCTGCGTTATAAGTTTTTTCAAGACTTAATTCTTGAGCAACTTGAATATTTACATAATCACCGACTTTTGTTGTGATATCGCCAACAGGGGCAACATAAACAAGCCAATCGGAACATTTTTTAATAGCTTTAGCAATATTAGATGAGAAAGTAAAATCTTCACCAGCCATTTTGTACATAGCACCGTGAGGGCGAACATGTTCTATACTTAAGCCGTAAGCTTTTGCAAAAGACATAATCGCACCAACTTGGTAAACTACAAGAGCCTCAAGTTCGTCTTCTTTAAGCTCAACAGGTCTGTAACCAAAGCCTTGAATGTCATTAAAACCAATATGCGCGCCGATTGCAACATTTTTTTCTTTAGCTTTAAGCATCGCTTCTTTGATAGTTACAGGGTCGCCGGCATGGAAACCGCAAGAAATGTTCACAGAGCTTACATAATCTAAAAGCTCGTATTCTTGAATGTTTTTATAAATCCCGTAGGCCTGCGCCAAATCGCAGTTAAAATCTATGTTCTTGATTGGTTTTCTTTCAATAACGTCCTGCATTCTTATCTCCCCTAAACTACGTTATTATTATACTACAAAATTATTTAATAATAACAGCTATGTAAAATTTTGACAAAATTAAAATAATAATTAATCATACAAATAGATGTATTCAAAAAAACAAAACTCTGCCACAATACATGTGTGAGAATGTATTATGCCCTTTAGATACCGTTTAGAAAATATCCTAAAAATGAGAATCCGCAAAAAGGAAGCTCAAGAAACAGTTGTTCAAAAGGCACAGCACGAAGTATTTCTTGCAGAAGAAAGGATTAGACAAAATCAAGCAGAAATCCAACAAACAGTAATTAATAGAAAATCTGCCGACTTTAGGATGATGGAATATTACGATAATTATCTTCACCACCTTTGGGACAAAGCAGAAGTTCTAGAGCAAGAAAGACAAAAAGTCCAAGCTATCCTGGAAGAAGAACAAAAAAAACTTGTGAAATGTGAACAAGAAGTAAAAGTTCTTGAGAAGCACAAGGAAAAACAAAAGGAAGCGTACATAGAAGCGGAAAAAGCAGAAGAACTTAAACAATTCTCCGAAATCGGTGTTCAAAGATTCTTTATAAGGTCAAGAGAAGAAGCGGAAGAACAAGAGCTTGAAGAACAATTAAGAAAAGCACAAATGGAAGAAAACAATGAATATTGATACCCAATCTAAAATTACATCCGTAAATACAAGCAGCACAACATCATCTAAAACTCAAAAAGAAAGCGATGTTAAATTTTCAGATGAATTAAATAAAATGTCTAAATCAGAAAAAGACTCTAAAGCAGATGAGTCTAAAAAAGAAGATACAAAAGTTGATAAAAAAGACGTTAAAGAAGATAAAGAAAAAGAATCTGATGTTAAAACAGAAGAAAATATAGATGATGTTATCGGTGGTTTAGAACAAACAGTAGAAGAATTAAACAAACTAAATCAAAAGAATGATAAAACAAATAGTTTATTAAAGGACAATACTTTTTCTGACGATAAAGAAAAAGAGGATAATAATTTGATTGATAATAATATAAATATTCAAGAAAAAAAAGAACAACAACTTCCGCAAATGAATGCTAACATGAACTTTAACAGCAACGGACAGCCGTTTGCAGCTTTTGTGCAGAATAACAATGAAAACAATCAACTTTCAGCCTCAGAAAGTGATTTGGCGGAAGAAAAAGCAATTCTTTCTACAATGAACGAAAATATGGCGATTGCTCAAAAAAATATGTTATTGAATAAAGATAATCAAACAGCGAAAACAAAAACTGTGACAAATGAACAAGGTATCAAAAAAGTTGATGCAAAAACAAATATCACAACAGATACGGTTGTTAAGTTTGATGATATAGCAATGAATAAAAATGACGTGGAATTTTTTGCTAATCTTGTTGAAAACGGTTCTGTAGACATGAATTTTGTTACGAATTCACAAAAATCATCGCAAGTATCAAAGACTTTAGCAGATATGCTTGCAAAATCAATGGAAGATAATAAACCAATAAGAATAAATTTTGACAACGACATTTCTGTCATTATAAAAATTAATAAGAACGGAAAAATTTCAGCAGACTTTTTGCCAAGTTCTCAAGTTGCAGAAGCTTATCTGAAAGAAAATCTTCCAATCTTAAAACAAAGGTTTGACGACAATAATATTGATTACGAAGAGTTGAACCATAGAAAGCAAGAACAACAAGACGATAGAAACAACAGAAAGAAGGGGCGCAAAGATGAATGATTTATACACGACTGCGATAAACACCCAAAAAGCTACCGTTCAATGGATGGACGTTTTGGCAGATAACCTGACAAACGTATACACTCCCGGGTTTAGGGAAAATAAAATAACTTTTAAAACATTCCTTGGCGGTGCTGTAATAGATAACAACGTTAAAAACCAAGGGCAAGGTAAATCTATCCCGGGAACTTCAAATGAAAACCTTTTCTTTGAAGGAAGCGGTTTCTTTATGCTTCGCACTCCTGACGGTAATGTTTCATACACCCGTCTTGGCGAATTTACATTTGATTCAGAAGGGGTATACAAAGCCAAAAACGGAGCAACTGTTCAAGGTTACATTCTAAACGACAAAGGTGAAATTATGTCAGGTACAAAATCAATAAGTGATGATTTGTATCAAGAAACAGCTCTTAAGGGCGGTGCATTAAGCATTCCGACTACAAACATCAAGCTTTGGATTGATCCGAATAACGGCAAATTTCTTGGCAAGTACGATGAATACGAGATCAAAAATGACGGAACAATCTACGGAAAAGCTGATGGCGGAAATCGTTCCGTGCCATTATATAAAATAGCAACTGCAAATTTCCATAATCCAAACGGGTTATACGAAGTTAAAGACGGTTTGTTTGTAGAAACTCCTGAATCAGGTAAGCCGGTTGTCGGTCGTGGTGAAATTCGTTCAGGATTACTAGAACAAGCGAATACAGATTTTAAAGCTAATATGTCTGATTATCAGCAAGCAAAAGTTCAAATGGAACTCGTTAATGCCTTGATTAAATCAAACAAAGACCTGCTACAATCAGCAATGGAAATGGCAACTCAATAGGTGCTAGTGCTACGCACGTAGATATTTGGTCGGATGACAGAGGTGAGTCTACAAGTTTGAATTAGCATTACAGGTCATCCTCTATAGTGTGGTTACAGGTTGGGCTTTATTTACAAGGCTACGCACGCAGACAAATGGTCGGATGACA
>CAKVGW010000034.1 GCA_934747325.1 uncultured Candidatus Melainabacteria bacterium
AGTTTTTATCCTTTTTCTATCCTTGCTTAATTTCAACACCTGCCCGAGTTTAAGGCAAATTTCCCAGAACACGCAGGAAAAAAGGATATTTTTAAGGATAAGAAAAGGATAAAAAGGATAATTTTTCTTAAATTCAGGGAAGTGGCTTAAATCTAAACAACACCTAAATTGTACCAATATTCCTACTTTCAAATTTATCCGTCAGGTTATACCTGTTATTTTATATTTTTAAGTTTTTTATGTAATCTAAAATCCTAACCCTGACTTGTACCCCATGTAATCTAACTGACAACAAAATTTTTAAAAAGTCAAAACTTGTTTTATATCGTTATTCATGTTTTAATTGATTGTCACTTTTACAAGCTCGTATTATATTCATCATAAAAATGGTCTAAATTAATGAAAAAGTTTTTTGTTTTTATTCTAATTTTTTTAACTGCTACAATTTGCGTATTTGCTCTTGAACGTCCAAGATGGGTCGGACAACCGATATATGTCTATATACCGCAATATGGCAATATGAGCGTTCTTATGCGCCAAGCGTTCATGGCATGGCAAAATCAATCGAAATCACTCGTTAGGTTCAAATTTGTAGACAAACCAAGCAATGCAAATATAGAAGTAGAATTTGTAGATTTTGTTTCTAACTGCAACAGCGCAGATGCTGTCGGCTGCACAGAATTGTCTACAAGAAATGGACAATACTATAAAGCCTATGTAACAATAGGAACCAAAGAATATCAAAAGTCTTATGAAGGAGGAAGATATTCCAGAAAAATTGTGACACGTACAAAAGACCATATTTACGGAGTTATGTTACACGAAGCAGGTCACGCTATCGGTTTGGAACACTCACCAAGCAACAACAGTATAATGTACCCATACGATTTAGATTCTATGCAATATCTGACAAAAGAAGATATGCAACTTCTTTATAAGAAATACCACTAATAAAAAAAAACTTCTCTTAAGATTAGAGAAGCAGGGAAATTAGTTAGGAAGGGATTTAGGGATTAAAAGTTTTTATTTACATCTTACATATATATAAAGTATATAACGAGAAGCGAATTTCACTTCTCGTTATATTTGTTACATTTCTTCATAAATACAAATTATTTTATTACTGCCATAAAAATCAGCATTACAAACGATGTAAAAGAAGCCAATAAGACAAAAATCCAAAAAGGTGTAATACCACCTTGTTTTTTAGGTTTTGACGGCTTCATTGTATAAGATTGTTTAGTTATATTTTTGGTTGATGACTTAGATACAGTTTTTTTAGATTTTTGTTTTTGTGACTCGTATTTTTCACTCAATCCACGTTTTCCTGTGACTAAAAGTTCTACATCATATTGTTTTTTTAAAATTGTTTTACTGCCTTTTTTATAAAAAACTGCATAATTAATACTTGCTTCAAAAGCACGTTGTAAGCACTCTAAAGCAGTAATTCCATCACGTTTTACAGTTAAAGAGTGAACAGAAATATTGCCCTGTTTCTTTAGAAAATATAAATCATCAATAAATTCTTTTTCAGGAATAGAAGTTGCTTGATCTTTTAAAGTGGCGAGCATTTCATCAAAACTTCCATCATATTGGCGTTTATCAGCTAAAATAGATTTACACATTTGCTCACCAAATCTCCTTGTTTGTCCCATGCATTGCTCAAAAAATTCAGAAGCATAGAGTTTTTCAGCTTCTGTAATAATCTCATATAAATTTGAATCAATTTTTTTAAGGAAATCAAAATTCGCCATTACATGATTTTACAATAAGTAATTTATTAAAACAATTATTTAAAACTATTTTCCATTTTCAATTAACAAAATCCCATCATTACCAAGCAGACTCCAATAAACTACCCACCCGGACTCCCTTTTTCGGCAATGTTTTAATCTCTGAAAAATAACATAATTTAGGAGTTAACAAAGTTTAGAAGCTGTACTTCTTTAAGCTGTATTCAAACGGAAGCCCAGCTTATAAGCCAACCTATTGAAAAGGTTATTTACAAAGGAGGTCAAAATGACGATTAGAAAACTTACTGTGGCAGCTGCAATTGCCGTTGGTATAGCAACGTGTTCGTTCAATACGGTAATGGCAGCCTGCCCATGCGACCAAAAACCTGTAGTAACAGAAGGTACGTGTCCGATTAAGGAAATGCCTCAAGTTACAGGTCAAGCTTGTCCATGCCAAACTCCGGCTCCAAAAACAGATTGCGGATGCCCTGTTGCTCCACAATGTGAGCCCGACCCTGTTCCATCTTGCGCTTTATGCCCTGGAACAAAAGATTTACAACGCGAAGATATGAAACAAGTTTACTCATATCCTAACGCGGTTTACGGCTACAACAACTTTGTAGGTACTGAAAAAGATTCAATCTACAAAGCAGAAGGATTTACCGTAAACAGAGAAATTAACAAACTTACAGCAGGCACAATGGGTACAACCGTTGCAACTGATGGTAACATTACAGGTGCTGCTTCAAACATTCCTTGTCTAAATGATTTGACAAGCCATAGAGGTGCGCCAATCATTAGAGATGAAGCAAAAATGGATGGAAATTCTTGCCCAATTCAAATGAGTACGGCAAATTCAATTCAGGCAATTAAAAAAACTTTAACCCCTTTTGATTTGTCACCGTTTGCAAACATGACAGGTGCAGCCGCTAATTTGCAAATGTTCCCTGATGTTCCTGACGGATATTGGGCGTCTTGCGAAATTGATAAACTGGCAACAAATGATGTTGTTGTCGGCTATCCTGACAGATTATTCAAACCTTCAAGAAACATTTCGCGTGCAGAATTTGCAACTATGTTAGTAAAAGGTTTTGATAAAGACATGTACTCTTGCGCACCTGAAAAATTATTCTCAGACGTACCTGCAAATCACTGGGCAAACTCAGCAATTACGGTTGCTGTACATAATGACTTGCTTAAAGGTTATCCGAACGGCAAATTTATGCCTAACCATAACGTAACAAGAGTTGAAGCTCTTTGTGCTTTATCAAAAGGTATCAAATGTGCAGAAATGGATAAATGCAAGGCTCAAGAAATCTTATCTAAATACTGCGACGGTAACACCGTTCCAGAATGGGCAATTATCCCTATCGCAAAAGCTTTAGAAAAAGGTGCTTTAAACAATTCACCTTCACCAAACACAATTGCACCATTTAAAGACGCATCACGTGCTGACATAGCAGCAATGTTACAAAACATTCGTGTTGCAGCAGGTATAGATAAGAACCCTGTAACAGCAAACAATGATTGCCCAATTTGTCCTACTGACAAAAAAGCATTCATTGAAAACGAAGAAATCGTTAAGATTCCGACTTTACAGTTAAAATTCAAAGACCAAGTAAGTGCTAAATCATCACACGTTGGTCAAAGATTTGCAGCCAAAACGTTAGAAGACGTAACAATTAACGGACACTTGTATCCATGCGGTTCTGACGTTCACGGTAAAGTTGTTGAAGTCGTAAGACCTTCTGGATGCCAAAAGGGTGCTTTAAAACTTGCGTTCACAGAAATTGAAAACTGCGGTCACAAGGATGTTTTACCAAGACAAATTCTTAACGCAGAAATCAACAAATCTAATACACCAAACATTGTATCAAGAGTTGTTACAGCTCCTCTTACTTGGGGTGGTCAAATGTTAGGTATTGTTGGTAGAACAACAGGCGGTATGTTGTCTAACTTAGGTAACGCCTTAGAAGACGTAGCTTCAGGCACAGGTATCGCATTAGGTGAAGCTTTCCAAGGTCAATTCATGGCATCAGCAAGAAGCTTGGGTGACGTAGCCGTTGATACAGTAAAAGCACCTATTGATATTACAAGAACTGCTTTATCAGGAACAATGGGCTTAGTTCAAGCAACAGGTGACGAAGTTGGTTACTTGGTTGACGCTAAGGGATACAAAATTTCTGCAATTAACCCGAAAGAACACGTAACTATTGCTTTCGGTTGCAGTGGCGAATAGTAAGTTAATCGTTCGCTAAATAGGGGGAAGAAGTCGTAGGATATACGGCTTCTTTCTTTTTTTGGGTGTTTGTTGGGCTTTCAGCCCAACCTGTTTTGGTTGCAAAATGGAGGGAATAAGAAAATCGTAGGTCGTGTTGGACTATTTTCATCCAACACAACAAATACTTTGCTGGAAAATTTAATGTCGTGTTCAATGAAAAATGTTGAACACGACCTACTTACTACCACCTTATTTCAATTGAAAGTGGAAAATTGTAAAATTGTTTTAAATAATTTTCCATTATCTATTTTCGATTCAGAGAAGTAGGGTGCAAAAATTTGCACCAATTACTTCGCATAATCATATAATTAATACATTCAAAGTATTTTATTTGACATATTTTAGTTCTAAAAGCTATAATTTACAAAATAAAGATTTTGTTTAAATAAGAGAGGTATTTATGAATGAACTTATAATGGAAGTCAAACCAAAATTTTGTTTGCTACAAAGAGCTATTGCCAATTTTGACAAAGAATTTAGAATTACTATTGCTGCACAAGCTATCGTTCTTATGTTTATAAATGTTATTTTCTTTGCTGTAAATAAATCTTTAATTTTAGACTTAATTGAAAATAATCAAGAAGAACTAGCTATATATATGTGTATTGTTGCGCTAGTTTTACTTACATTAATTTTTTCATTAATAGTACTTCTTTTCAGCTATTTAGATAAAAAGAATTTTGAAGTAACGAGTTACAAAATTTATAATGACCGTATTGGTTTTGATGAAGGATTCATTAATCATAAACATATTTCTATACTATTTAAAGATATAAAAGAAATTCATTTAGACCAAAATTTTATTCAAAAAAAATACAATATTGCAACAATTAGATTTGTTACACCATCTGTTAATTTAGGTGTAAAATTTCAAGATATTGAAAATGCTCAAGATGTGTATGCAAAAGTAAAAGAGATTCATGAAAATATAAATAAGGAAGTTTAAAAATGGATACAGAAATTTTATTAGAAATAAAACCAAAATATATAGATTGGGTAAGAACATTTTCGATATTATGCAGTCCGGGTTGTATTACTACTATAATAATTTTTTTGTGCGGTTTTCCTATTACAGCTCTTGTAGCAGAATTATTAATGGAGCTTCTTAATATAAATTTTGTGATGAGTCTGATTATAACCATAATACTTTTCTTATCTTTATTTTTGGCAGGATTTGCTCTTGCATTATTCTTTGATAGAAAGAATTATGAAGTGACAACTTATCGAGTATTTAGCGATAGAATAGAATTTGAAGAAGGTTTTATTAATCACAAATACACAACAATAAGAATGGCTGACATAAAAGAAATACATCTTGATCAAAACTTCATCCAAAGAAAAGCAGAGCTTGGAACTATCCGTTTTACGACAGCTGCAAATAATTCAACAACAAACACCGGTATTTGTTTTAGAGATATTCAAAATTCAATGGCTATTTATGCAAAAATTAAACAAATACATGAAAATTGTTAGTTTTTTTATTAAAAATCATATTGAAAAAAATGTTAATGGTGCAAAAATTTGCACCCTACCCTTTCTAAATTGAAATAATGGTGCAATTTTTTGCACCAATTACTTTCAACAATTAAAGACTTTTCAACAACCCTACAATTTCTTCCGCTGCATCAAATTTTGCCAAATGAGAAGCGTTTTGTTTCAAATAATTCATCTTTATAGGATTATCAAGAAGCTCTACAACGCTTTCTCTCAAACAATTTGGGTCTAAATCTTTATCCTCAACATAAATACAAGCACCCATTTCCAACAAATATTTTGCGTTAATTCTTTGATGATTTGCCGCTGCGTAAGGATATGGAACAAGTATCGGTGCAGCTTCTGAGGCACAAATTTCTGAAAGACTCAAAGAACCGGCTCTAGAAACTACGATGTCGCTTGATTTTAGAACAGAAATCATATCGTCAAAATAAGGTTTAACAATCAAATTCTTGTCTTGTTCAAATGCAGGATAAATTTGTTGCAATCTTTCAGTTACTTCTGCGAAATTTTTCCTTCCTGTTTGGAAAATTACCTGCAAATTTCTTTCTTGAGAAAATTCTTTCAAAAGCTCAATCGTTGTATTATTGATAGATTTTGCACCTTGTGAACCGCCCATAATACAAAGAGTTAAACGGTTTTCCAACCCCATATTAGCTTTTGCTTCTGCTTTAGTCATTGTTCTAAAGCCTGCACGAATTGGGTTTCCCGTGATAACTGTGTGCTTATTTGGAATATATTTTTTTGCTTTTTCAAACGCAAGAGTAACGTATTTTGCACGCTTTGAAAGTTTTCTTGTTACAAGCCCCGGCATAGCATCACAATCATGCATAATATATGGAGTCTTAGTTATTCTGCACGCAAAAATCATAGGTGCTGAAACATAACCACCTGTTGCAAAAACAGCGTTTGGTTTGTATTTTTTTATGTATCTTACGGAACGCAAAATCGCTTTAACTAATTTTACTCCCCAAACAAAAAACTTTGGATTAAGTTTTCTTGGCATTCCTGAAACACTTACATGCAAAAATTTGTAGCCTTTTTTAGATGCGAGTTCAAATTCCATGTTGCGTTTGTTCCCAACATAATAAACCTTCGCACCACTTTCTGTTAAAGTATCTGCTACTGCCATTGCAGGATAAATGTGTCCGCCCGTACCACCGCCGGTTACGAAATAAATGCTATTGTATACTTCTGACATTATTATTACCAAACCTTACTCTTTTAACGTTATCTTTTGATATATTTAATAAAATTCCAATCATCCACAATGAAACCATGATAGATGAACCGCCATAACTTATAAACGGCATTGGAACACCTGTTGCAGGCACAAACGAACTTGCAACCCACATATTTAAAAATCCTTGGAAACAAATTGAGAATGTAAGTCCGAGCGCAAGAAGTTTTCCGTACATATCTTGACACTTAACCGCAATTACAAATCCTCTTTGCAAAATTGTCCAAAATAAACAAATAATAAGCAAACAACCGATAAAACCTTGTTCTTCACCAATTACGGCAAAAATAAAGTCGGTGTGTGCTTCCGGAAGCCATGCAAGTTTTTGTTTAGAACTTCCGTAACCGACTCCATACAAACCGCCTGACGCAAATGCTACAAGTGATTGAATAATATTATAACCTGCACCCAACGGATCAGCTTCAGGATGAAGCCAAGTTTGAATTCTTGAAGTTTGATACCCTTTCAAACCTTTTAATAACAATAAAGGTATTACAGAACATCCGCCCCACATAATTAATTGAGTCGAACCGCCAGCGCAAAGATAAATCGCAACTGATGTAGCCATTAAAAGCAAAACCATACTTAAGTTTGGCTGAATGAAAATCAATCCGACCATTATCATAATAGGTAAAAACGCAGTTACAATTTTGTCATTATCAAGCAAATTTGTATCTTTTGTAAAAACAGCTGCTAGTAATAAAACAACGGCAGGTTTTGCAAACTCAGAAGGCTGTAAACTCATTGGTCCAATATTTATCCAACGTTGCGCACCATTTACCGTAACACCCGCAACCTTTACCAAAATAAGCATTCCAACTACAGTCCAAGCAATCGGAAGTGTATATTTAATAAGTTTTTTGTAATGAAAATTTGAAAGAAATCTCAAACCGACAACACCAACAATTATGCCGAAAATTTGTTGAACAAGAAATCTTGCAGGATTCAATCCCATTTCGATACACTTAGGAGCACTTGCTGAAAAAATCGCCATAACGCCTATTACAACAAGAAAAATCACTGCAATTAAGAGTGGTCTGTCTGATTGCATGTTTTGAGAACTCATTTTATTAGAGCTAATCCTCTCTTCTCTAGCGTTATTTTGATAGGACATACTTTTTGAAAACATCTCCTCTGTGTTCGTAACTGTTAAACATATCGAAGCTTGCACAAGCCGGTGAAAGCAATACCACATCAGGTTTTAAGCTAATTGCCTTATCTATTGCATCCTCCATTGTGCGTTCTTTTATTATATTACTAAATCCGTTTTTTACCAGATTTTCTTCAAATCTTTCCGTCGCTTCACCAATCAATAAAACAGTCTTAATATGCTTATTTATTGAATGACACATTTCTGTTAAGTCTGTATTTTTATCTCTTCCACCTAATATAAGCGCAACATCAACATTATTGAAAGAATCAATAGCAACAATTGAAGCTTCAGGATTTGTTGCTTTAGAATCGTTATAAAAAGTTATTCCGTCCATTTCTCGAACTTTTTCTAATCTGTGTTCAGGTGCTCTAAAGCTCATAATTTGAGTTCTTATGTCTTCATTTTTCATTCCGACAAGTTTTGCGATAATTATTCCGCACATAATATTTTGGTAGTTGTGATGACCAACAAGCGGACAATCTGAAAGAGAAATAATTTCTTCTTCGCCGTAAAAAATAGAATTGTTGATAATTTTACAATCTTTTTCATCATCAAAGAACACAACATTTTTACACTCTTTAGCAAACTCTTTTAATCTTTCATCCTTCGCGTTCAAAACAGCATATTCAGGCTCTTGCGGAGGTAAAAATATTTTTGCTTTTGCTTTAAAATAATTTTCCAAACCGCCATGCCAGTCAATATGATCAGGTGTAAAATTCGTCCAACAAGCTATTTTTGCCTTAAACTTTTCTGTCATTTGCGCTTGATAAGAACTTATTTCACAAACAAGAAAATCGTGATTTCCTTCAATTAAAGAAGTTGGCGGAACACCAATGTTTCCACAAACCGGAGCATCAAAATCTTTACTCAAAATATGTGAAACAAGAGCTGTAGTTGTAGTTTTACCGTTTGTTCCCGTTATTGCTATAAAAGGTATTTTTGTATTCAAATACGCATATTCAATTTCAGAAATAATCTTTGTATTTTTTTCGTTCAAACGTCTAAAAATTTCTGATTTAGGTGGAATTCCCGGACTTGTTATTGCAAATTTTGCACCGGAAATAAATTCATCGCTATGATACCCGCATTCAATTTTTATTCCTAAATTTTTAAGCTCTTCTACTTGAGATTTACATTCTTCTTTAACTTTATCCAAAGGTTTTGATTCTGTAATAAACACATCATAACCTTGTTTATTAGCGAATTTTGCAGCAGCAATCCCGCTTTTTGACAAACCTAAAATTAAAACTTTTTCTTTCATAGCGAACTCTCCAATTAGTTTTAATTTTACATCAAATAAAAATTGTATAAAAGAGTTACTTTATCCTAAACTTACAATAAAATCATCTGCCGAAAATTCTTTACCTGTCAACTTATTAATCAATTCATATTCATCTATAGAAGCACCTAATGCAAAAATATTTTCATCCATAAATTTTGCAGACTCAAAATTTTCCGTAATATCGCCAAGTTTAGATTTTAAATAATTATAAATCTGAGCCTTCATTAAATTCGCTCTAAAATAATTTTGATAATAAGCCGGATGTGACAAATAATGCGGAATTGTCGCCCACTCATTATCAGGGTTTTCAAATCTGTTCAAATATTTTCCACGCAAATTATTCCAAAGTTCTGCAGGATTTTTATCAGGATTAGAATAAAATTCACGTTCAAAATCAATAATCAACAAACTTTTTGAAACAAAAGAAACTTCGTCTTCTTTTACTGAATTTTTAAATTTCTCTAACAACTCTTTATCCAAAAATTCTGCCAAAACATTTTCGCGTTTTATCACATCACCCATCATCATAGCAATTGCTTCCGTAACCGCAGGAGAAGCTGCTGTGCGGTCAAGAAACGGAAGTTCTGTATTAATTCCAAGGTCATATACACAATGTCCCATTTCGTGGTTTAAAGTGTCCAAACTTATAACATTATTTGTTAAATTCGCCAAAATTCTGGAATCTTTTCCTGCTTCTACACCAAAACAAAATCCGTGGGTATTTTTACCTTTTCTTGGGAACAAATCCAAAGTTAAACGACCGTCTGCCACCATTTTGGCAACATCATAACCCATTTTTTTGTACATGTTTTTAGATATAAGTGTAATATCATTTTTTTCTAAAACTTCATTTACACCTTTTTCAGGATTATCACTCAACAAAAGTCCGTAATAATAAGCTTTTAATTCATCAACATTAAAAAATTTTTTCAAATCATTTTGTTTTTTTGTTTGAATTTCTTTTATTGTATCTTGAGTTTTTGAATAAACTTCATTGATTAATTTTTCTAAAAACTCGTTTTCAACTTCATAATCTTCCTTAAGTTTGTATTCAAAATAATTTTCATAGCCTTTTGTTTTTGCATATTCGTTACGCATTTTTACAAATTCAATCAAATCATCTGCAATCAAATCACCACAAGCAATTTTGGCTTCATGTGCCTTTCTTCTTATTTCAGTATTTTCTTCATTTTGCAAAATTTTTGTAACTTCTGTTTTTGTAATTTCTTTATCATCAATTTTTAAAACATAAGAATTAAATTTTTTAGCAATTTCATTTTCTTTTTGACGAAGTTTTTTTAATTCTTCACCTGTATTCAATTCTTCGTCAAACTCTTTTAAAAGATTTTTAAGCTGTTTTGCTTCATGTTTAGAAAGAGTATTTTTATCAATTTTTTGAAATTTTTCGTAAGTTTTTTTATCTCTGAAAAGTTTAGAGTATTCATCCTGCGCATTCTCGTATTTCTGCATATTTTCTGGAGTCGAATTTATATAAAAATCCCAACATTTTTTCTCTAAATCTATAGAAACTTTTTCTAACTTCTTGCAAAAATCATCTCTTAACTCTTTAAACATAAAAACCTCATCTTATCTTACTATTTAATCTATAATAGCACATTTTGCAGAAAATTTTAAACATTATTTAATTCAGATACAAGTCTTAAAGATTCTATTTGTTTTTCTGAAATTACAGATAAAGCCGAATGAATATTTGAAATATAATCCAATTCCATATTAAATTCACACGCATCTTTTAACAAATCAATAAGACAAGAATTAACCGTAATAAGATTTTCTAATTCTTTTCTTTTGTCTTTAAAATTAACTGTCTTTGCTTCATTTTCTAAAAATTCTTCTTGCATACATATCCTTTCTATTGTAAAATACATAGAGAAATAATACAAAATGATTATAAACTCGTTTAAATATTTTGTCAATATTTTAATAAGTTTTCTAATCAATTATTAAATTATGCAAGCTCCGGAGGTTATTATGAAATTAATACTTGCATCAAATTCACCACGCAGAAAACAAATTTTAACCGATATGGGTTTAGAATTTGAAATTATTCCATCAAATTATGATGAAAAACTTTCAGATAACATATTTTCCTATGAAAAGATAGAAGACTTAGCGACACAAAAATGTCTTGATGTTGTTAGACGCGTTAAAGACGGTGAAACAGTTTTGGCAGCTGATACAGTCGTCGTTTTACATAATAAAATTTTAGGCAAACCGCATTCAAAAGAAGAAGCTTTTGAAATGCTAAAAGAATTATCAGGCGCAACCCATTCAGTTGTAACTTCAATTTGTGCAATCAATACAAAAACAAATAGAGCTGCGCTTTTATCGACTACAAGTTATGTTAGATTTACCGAATGGACAGATGAAATGATTCATTATTACATTGATGAATTTAATCCGCTTGATAAAGCAGGAAGCTACGGAATACAAGAACTTCCTCCAAATTATTTAGATAAATTTGAAGGAAGTTTCGAAAATATTGTAGGACTAGCACCTGAAAGTGTTGAAGCTGTACTTAATCAGATTAAGTAGAAGTTATTTTTTATAAATTTATAATTAAATAGTGCTTATACGCTAGTGGTGCTTAATAAGTATATAGCATACGATGTTGGTATGAATTTAGAAAAAGAAATTTATTCTAACATTGGCGCGAATATTAGAAAGTATCGCTTGGAAAAACACCTTTCTCAAGAAAAACTTTCTGAACTTTTAGATGCCAATTCTAAATTCATAGGACATGTTGAGCGTATTGAACGTTTTATTAGTTTGAAAAAATTAATTCAGTTATCAAAATTACTTGATGTATCTATTGAAAAATTTTTCGAAAAAAATTAACTCAATATTTCATTTAACATAAGATTTGTATTCTTAATAATCAAATCAATTTTCCCTAATATAATTTCTAAGTAATTGTCAATATCTTTTAAAAGAACTTCGTCATTTTCATTTTGTAATGCTTTTTGTAAAATAACTACACAACTACGCAATTCTTCAAGTTGCAAACTCATATCTTTAATGTGGTTTTCCATTTATACCTCATAGTGCTTATATAGTATAGTGCTTAATAAGCATACTTATAATATAAAAGTATGTCAAGAAAAAAATAGTTAATAAAAAAGCTGGATTCTTCGAAACACAGTTTCTCAGAATGACGTTGCATCGCACTATTAGCTTGGCGTCATTTTGAGGTGCGATTTTTACGCTACACTTCCATACTTGTAGTCTCACTACAAACTTGGAAGTGTGTTGTAAAACGAGAAATCCAGCTTTTTATTAACTATTTTTTATATAAATTTGTAACAAATTCACCCACATCTATAACCATGAAGGTTCCGACTTGTTTTAATTTTCTTCACTAGGCAAACCCAAAGAAATTCGTTTATCTTTCGGATTAAACTTAACAATCTTAGTATTAATCTTATCACCTGCATTCAAAATACAATTATTAACATTTTGATATTCTGCCAAAGCTGATTGAGGTAGTAAAGCTTCTACACCTGCCATAACTTCAACAAATGCTCCGAAAGGTTTAATTCTGGTAATTACACCTTCTTTAACATCACCTTCTTTAAGCTCTTTTTCTGCTTTAATCCATGGATCAGGCTCAGTGTTTTTTAAACTTAGACTAATTCTTTGTTTGTTATAATCAACATCAATAATTTCTACATTGATTTCTTGACCTACCTTCAATAAATCAGTCGGATGTTCCACCCATTTCCAAGAAATTTGTGAAAGTGGAAGTAAACAATCAACACCGCCGACATTTACAAATGCACCAAAATCTGTAATTCTTACAACTTCACCTTTTACAATTTGACCAACTTCTACTTGTTCAAATACGCTCTTGCGAGTTTCTGCCATATTTGATTCAAAAACTTTTCTGTTAGATAGAATCAAATTGTTTTGAGATTTGTCTAAAGTCAAAATCTTAACATCAATTTTGTCACCAATATTTGCAATAGTTTCTCTTGCACAAAGTTGTCCTTGAGGAATAAAGCCTTGAACTCCTGAAATATCAACAACCACACCACCTCTAACGATTTGTGAAATAACAACAGAAATTGTTTCATCTGCTTCCTTAACTTTTTCTAGTTCTGCCCAAGTATGTGCAAGATGAACTTTTTTGTAAGAAAGTAAAAATTTTCCGTTTTCATCACAATCTTGAGTAATCAAGAATTCGTACTCGGTATTTTTTTCTAAGACATTTTCAACTTTTGCATTCTTATCAGATGAAACTTCATAGCTTGGAACAAAAGCAGCACTTTTTGAACCAATATCTACGATAGCACCATTAGATTCATAATCACAAACCACACCTTTTACGATATCTCCACGTTTAAAATTGTAATCGTACTTTGCTAAAAGCGATTCAAAATCGCAATCTGAATACTGTTGAACCATTCGTATTCTCCTTTTTCATAATAAACACGTGGTTATTATATCATACAAAGCTGATTTGAGCAATAGGCTAAAGGTATTCATCTATTTCTTTAATTTACTTAAATCTAAAACAAGCGGATTATCAGGTGATGATAGCTTAAACATTTTTTTCGCAAAATTTATTATATACCATTTGTTTAAACCAACTTTTGCAAAAGTTCCGTTATTGCAAAGTTCTATAAGACGATTAACTTGTTTTTGACAATTTTTGTAAGTTTCAGGGTGGCGTAAAAGTTGCTGTTCCATACTTCTGTTGCCACGCTCACTATTGTAATAAGCAGTAGTTATACCATAATTTTCTATAATATCTTTACCTTTATTTGCAAAAGGAACTAAGTGTTCAATGCTTCCTGTTGAACCTTGCAATAAATCATAAGCAATTTTTTCAGAAGATGAATTTGCTGCTTTTACAATAAACGCAGAAACATTTTCTCTTGATTTTGGTAAAACAGAAGCCGTTTTAATCATTTCTTTTGCTAAGTTTTTATCTTCCAATGTATTAGTAATTTTTTGTAAATCATGAATAAAAGACTTTCTGTTAAAATTTACAACAATTGGAATATTATAAATTTTAGCACGTGTTTGAGCTATTAAAGTTTCCAGTTCTTTATTATCTTTTAGTTCAGAATCCATTACAGAACTTTCAATTTTTTTAAGAATATCACTTTTCTTTTTAATCAAATTCTTTTTATTTCTTACCTTTTTATTTTTCTTTGCCTTAGAATGAATATTCTGAACAGAGTATAATTCATCTTCCGACCTTTCAGAAATTTGTTGTGCAAGACGCAAAATACGTTTCATTACAGTTATTTCATTTTGATTATTTCTTGAATAAATCTCATCCGCAATTCTACCAAGTTTATACTTAAACTCTTTTGCACTAAAAGGTACATTAACAGGTTCTTTTACTAATTTTTTATTTACTAAATTCATCAAATTGGCAAATTCTTTTCTTTGCTCTAAAGGCATATCTTGTGCCATTATTTCCAGTTTTGAAAATATAGGTTGTTGAATTTTTCTTAATTTACTATCATGTTTTGATGCCAGTTCTCTCATAATTTCATCAAGCTTTTTATCAGGTGCTTGTTTCGCTTTAGTCTTAATCATGCTAAAAACTTCTTTTTCTATAGAATGCAAGCTTGACTCATAAGATGATATAAATTTTACTATACTTTTTGCTGTTCCTTGAAATAATTTATTTTCAAAAAATCTTTCTACTACTTTTGGATCAATAACAATTTTTCCTGAATACATATCTGGAATTTTATATGACATTAAATCTCTAAGTGCTTCTGCATTACCTGCAGAACGACCGAATGAAACAGTATCACAACTATTGACTTTTTCTATTGGAGAAAATTTTTCAATTGGAGTTGTAACATTATTTTTTGTTATAAGTGCTAATTTTAGTGAATAATTAGGTAATATTCTCATTAAAATAATTCCTTACATATATACTAAAAACCAATAAAAAAATTATTTGCTAGATAAAAAACTTTTCTATTGAATAATCAGACATGAATATTTAGGCAATAGTAAATTTTTTTAAATATTATAAACTAAAAATACAGGAGGCGTATTATGTTAGATTTATATATATTAGAAAGTTGTCCGTATTGTAAAAAAGTACTTGCTTTTCTAAAAGAATATGAAATTAAATTTAATCCTATTGATATTAAAAATAAAGCTAATGAAGAAACTTTAATTAAATTAGGCGGAAAAAGACAAGTTCCGTTTTTAGTTGATAATGATAGAAATATACAAATGTATGAATCAAATGATATTATTGAATATCTAAAAACTATTGTTTAATATTATTTTCCTAATAAAACCATCAATACAGAAATATCAGCAGGCTTAACTCCGCCTATTCTTGATGCTTGCGCTAAATTTGTCGGACGAATTTTTTCAAGCTTTTCTTTTGTTTCTGTTGAAATATGTTTAATTTGTGAATAATCTATATTTGCAGGTATACGATATTTTTCAAGTTTTTCAGAAGTTTCAACCTGTTGTTCTTGACGTTTTATATAACCGTCATACTTAATCAAAACTTCAACTTCATCCGTAATATCTTCGCCTAACCCAAGATTATGAGTTTCTTCATCAATTTCTTTAAAAATTTCATAATTAATATTAGGGCGCTTAAGAAGTTCCGCCATGCGCATCCCACGGTCAATATGTTCACCAACTTTTGCCAAAATAGCGTTTGCTTCCTCAGTTGCAGGAATTTTTGTTTCTTTTAAACGAGCAATTTCCTTTTCAATATTTGCCTGCTTATCCAAATATCTCTTGTATTGCACTTCGTCAATCAAACCAATTTGATGACCGATTTCTGTTAATCTCGCGTCAGCATTATCTTGTCTTAAAAGCAAACGATATTCTGAACGTGAAGTAAGCATTCTATAAGGCTCTTGAATATCTTTTGTAACCAAATCATCAATCAAAGTTCCTGTATAAGATGAAGCACGAGAAAGCTCTAAAGGTTCAGAATTATTAAGATATTTAACCGAATTTATACCTGCAATCAAACCTTGCGCCGCAGCTTCTTCATATCCGCTCGTACCGTTAATTTGTCCTGCAAAGAATAAACCTTCAATATCTTTTGACATCAAAGAGTGTCTTGTTTGAACAGCAGGAACATAATCATATTCAACAGCATAAGCAGGTTTTATGATATGTGCTTTTTCTAACCCTGGCAAAGAACGCAACATTTCAACCTGAACACATGCCGGTAAACTTGTTGAAAAACCTTGAATATAAACTTCATACGTATTTAAACCTTCCGGTTCAATAAAAATATGGTGCGAAGGATTAGAAGCAAATCTAACAATTTTATCTTCAATAGAAGGGCAATAACGAGGCCCAACACCTTGAATCAAACCTTGATACATCGGAGATTTATCCAAGTTTGAGCGAATAATTGCATGCGTTTCTTCATTAGTTCTGGTCAAATAACAAGGAACTTGCGGACGAATTGGGCGATTAGGCTTAAATGAATAAAAACTCAATTTTTCATCCCCAGGTTGAACATCCATTTTTGAATAATCAATTGTTCTTTTATCAACTCTTGCCGGAGTTCCTGTTTTAAGTTTTTTAGTAATTATTCCGTGTTCTCTAAGTGATGCAGAAAGTCCAATTGCAGCGCGTTCTCCAAGTCTTCCACCGGAATAAGCCTGCAAACCTACATACATTTTACCTTCGAGTGAAGTTCCTGTAGTTAAAATTATAGCTCGGCAAGAATACTCAATTCCGTATTCATCAACCGCACCAACAATTTGTTTATCTTTAACTTTTAAATCTGTAATACAAGTTTGCTTAACCCAAATATTATCAGTATTTTCGATAATATGGCGCATGTATTGCGTGTAT
Source organism: uncultured Candidatus Melainabacteria bacterium (assembly GCA_934747325.1). Taxonomy (GTDB): domain Bacteria; phylum Cyanobacteriota; class Vampirovibrionia; order Gastranaerophilales; family Gastranaerophilaceae; genus CAG-196. The sequence goes on from CAKVGW010000034.1 coordinate 17,017, forward strand.
TCTTTTTTATCTGACTGTGCTCTTAATGCCCTAACAGCAGGTCCTTTAGAAGAATTAAGCGTTTTCATTTGAATATAGGTAGCATCTGCAACTTCGCCCATAACTCCACCCAGTGCATCAATTTCTCTAACAAGAGTTGATTTAGCTGGGCCTCCTATAGCCGGATTGCAAGGTTGAAGTGCTATATTATCAACATTAAGCGTACATAAAAGAACATTACAGCCTAATCGAGCCGCACTTAATGCTGCTTCACATCCGGCATGTCCTGCTCCAACTACGATTACATCAAATTTATTATTAAGATAGTCCATAGATTAATTATACAATAAAAATTAAATCAAGATTTTATTGTATTTTTTTTCTAAAAGTTTTGAACTTTTCTTATTATTATAATTATATTATTTAATTATATATATAAATTCTTCATCTTCTTCATCTGCTTCAATTATTTGTGCAAAACTTGTTGAAACAAAGTAATAACAATGGTTTTACATGTTCAAAAACATGTTCAAAACTTGTAGAAAACTTTCTTGTTTTGAACATGTTTCTACAATAAATTAAAAAAACTAAAAAATCTTTTCAAAAAAATGTCAAAACATGTTCAAAACTTTTGACTTTTGAACACCTTTTCTACATAGTTTTGAACATGAGAAAATTTAGCGAAAATTTTGTTATCTTTGAAACTCTACAATTTAATAAATACGTAGAAATTTACTATTTCAAGATAGAAAAAAGATACAAAAGTTTTGTATTTTTCAGCTATATTTAGTAGTTATAATTATATGGAAAATTAAAATTATTTTGTATTATATCTTTTATACAAAGTTCATTATAATCTGCAGCACGATAACGTTTTAATTTTTTGTTTATCATTCTTGCTTTTTGTAATAAAGCAATAGCATTGTTTGGTTGATTTGGTGCAACTTTTTCTGCCAATTGACAATAAGTTGTCGCTAATTGTGCTTCCACATAGTATTTTGATGTTGGTATTTTAATTAAACTTTTGAAATTTCTAGCATTGCTATTATAATCTTTGAGTATTTTTTCACAACAATTTTTTTTCATATTTAAAGTTTTAACCAGTTTTTTATTATTATTTTTTGTATAAATTTTTTCTAAATCAATAATTCTGGCTAATTCATGTAATCCATCTTTATTTTTTCTACAATTCATAATAGCTCTATAAATAATCTTTTCAGAACTTTTTTGTAAGTTAAAATTTACACAAAGTTTACATAATTCATTTATTAATAAATCGCTTATATTTTTATTGCCTATATTTTCAATAGCATTACAAAGTATATTTGTTTTATCCGCAAATTTTTCAACTTGTCCGCTTTTTACAAACAAGTCTTGTGTTGTATAAAAATCAAATTTAACTTTTTCTAAAGACGTATTTTTGTCAAAACAGTTTTTACTGAAAACATTATATTTTTTTTGAAAAATGTCATTAACAGAGCCTAATTTATACAAAACTTTCATATTTATAATAAGTATGTATATGTTAAAAAATTGCTTAATTTTAACAAATTTTTACAAAGAAAAAAATCTAATTAAACCATTTCTCTAAGTTTTTTCAACTTATCTCTAATTTCTGCTGCGCGTTCAAAATCGAGGATTTTAGCGGCTTTGTGCATATCTTTTTCCAGTTTGTTAATAAGTTTAGGTAAGTCTTTTTTATCAATACCCAAATCAACCATTTCTTCTGCAACAATATCTTCAAAATCTCTATAACTTGCAACAAGAGAAAGTAAATTATTTTCAATCGGTTTTTTAATAGTTTGCGGAATAATCCCGAATTTTTTGTTATGTGCAAGTTGAATTTCTCTTCTGCGGTTTGTTTCGTCAATCGCTTTTTGCATAGAATCTGTTATTTTATCTGCGTACATAATTACTTCACCGCAAGCATTACGCGCAGCACGTCCGATTGTCTGAATTAAGCTTGTTTCTGAACGCAAAAATCCTTCTTTATCCGCGTCCATAATTGCTACAAGCGAAACTTCAGGAATATCTAAGCCTTCTCTCAATAAGTTTACGCCAATCAAAACATCAAATTCACCGAGTCTTAAATCTCTTAAAATTTCTACACGTTCGATTGATTTAATTCCGCTATGTAAATATCTTACTCGAATGCCTTCTTGCAAGAAAAAGTCGCATAAATCTTCTGCCATGCGTTTTGTAAGGGTTGTAATGAGAACTCTTTCTTCTTTTTTTGCGCGTTTTTCTATTTCAATTTTCAAATCTCCAATTTGTGTTTCAATTGGACGAACGCTGATTTTAGGGTCAACAAGTCCTGTTGGACGGATAATTTGTTCAACCATTTGTTTGGAAGTTTTCTTTTCAAATTCCCCCGGGGTTGCTGAAATATAAATTTTTTGTCCGACTTTTGAGAAAAATTCTTCGCTCTTAAGCGGTCTGTTATCTTTGGCACAAGGCAATCTAAACCCAAAATCAACAAGTGTTTTCTTGCGCGCCGCATCACCGTGGTACATTCCGTTAAGCTGTGGAAGCGTAACGTGAGATTCATCAATTACAGTCAGAAAATCGGTTTGAAAATAGTCTAAAAGAGTTGCAGGCGCGGAACCCACAGGGCGGCGTTCAATAATACGTGAATAATTTTCAATTCCTGAACAATAACCCATTTCTTTAATCATCTCAATATCGTATTTAACTCTCTGTTGGAGTCGTTGAGATTCTAAAATTTTGTTTTCACTTTCTAATTCTATTACGCGATTTTTGAGTTCGGTTTTAATCATAGAAATAGTTTCGTCTTCATTTTCATCATAAGCAATATAATGTACGGCAGGATAAATCATTACGGACTCAGGTGCTTCAATAATTTCACCAGTTAAATTGTCAATTTTAACGATTTTTTCAATTTCATCACCAAAGAAATAAATTCTTGTAATAATTTTTTCATAAGCAGGCATGATTTCTAAAATATCGCCTCTCGCTCTAAACGTTGAACGCTCTAAAACAAGGTCGTTTCTTGTATATTGAGTCATTACTAGATGTTTGATTAAATCGCCTCTATCTAAAGTATCACCGACTTTAATCTGAATTGTGCCTTTAAAATAGCTTTCAGGTAAGCCTAAGCCGTAAATACAACTTACAGAAGCCACGATTATTACGTCGTTTCTTTCATAAAGACTTCTTGTTGTGTTGTGACGAAGTCGGTCTATTTCTTCGTTTATGCTTGCGGATTTTTCTATATAAGTATCTGTTCGCGGAATGTAGGCTTCAGGTTGATAATAATCGTAATATGAAATAAAATATTCAACCGCGTTGTTTGGAAAAAGTTCTTTAAATTCGTTATAAAGCTG